>CANHNG010000034.1 GCA_947461915.1 Flavobacteriaceae bacterium | reverse complement strand
TATAAAGCATTGACAGACCCATTTGCAAAGGCAGCTTATATTATGTTTATGGTTAGTGAAATTCACCCATTTTTAGACGGTAATGGAAGAATTGCAAGAGTTATGATGAATGCTGAATTAGTCAAAGCAGAACAAACTAGAATAATAATTCCAACAGTATATCGAGACGATTATTTAGGTGCATTAAGAAGATTAACAAGGCAACAAGACCCGTTAGCTTATATAAAAATGTTACAGCGTGCACAAGAATTTAGTGCAACCTTAAATGCAGGTTCCTTGGAAGAGTTAGAACTACAATTAGAATCATCTAATGCTTTCAAAGAACACGATGAAGCTAAATTAAAAATAATTGTACAATAAGAATTAGATAATTACAAGACCGTCTGAACAACTACTCTAGCCAAAAAGTGTTGAAAGAAACCCTTATTAAAAATGGGTAATTTTTAAAAAATGCTCAAGAGTATTTAGACCCAAAAGTAATTTCAACTATAGAAAAGGCGGTGTTAGATGTTAAAATATTTGGTTAGTTTCTAAAGACATATTTTTCAACAATAAATCTCTAAAATTTGTGTTTTAGGGATTTTTTTGAACTTTTTTCATCACTCTTCCTCACTTGAATTCCTCACTTGAACAAAATGAGTTCTTGATTTTTTTGACAAAAAGTAATAAAAAAACCCCCAATACTTTGTATATTAGGGGATTGTTCTGGTAGCGAGACCGAGATTTGAACTCGGGACCTCAGGGTTATGAATCCTGCGCTCTAACCAACTGAGCTATCTCGCCATTTACTAAAGGAAAGCTTCCTTTAATGCGGGTGCAAATATAAAAATTATATTAGAGCTTACAAGTATATCTTGGATAAAAAAAAATATTTCTGAAAAGGCTTTTTTTTTGGTTTTATATTCTATACATTTCACAAAAATTTAACTGTAAATCATGGATTCAAAAATACGATACGAAATAGAATTTCCCATAAACTCATCTCCGCAGTTGTTGTACCAGTATATATCAACTCCTTCCGGTTTATCAGAATGGTTTGCTGACAATGTTAATTCTCGTGGCGAATTTTTCACTTTTATTTGGGATGATTCCGAAGAGAAGGCAAGGCTCTGCTCTAAAAAATCTGGCGAAAAAGTACGGTTTAAGTGGGTTGATTCAAATAATAAAGACACGGACTATTTTTTTGAATTAAATATTTTAGTGGACGAAATTACAAAAGATGTTTCTTTGATGGTAATTGATTTTGCTGATAAAGAGGAAGTAAATGAAGCAACACTTTTATGGGAAAACCAAGTTTCGGACCTTAAACATGTAATTGGTTCGGTGTAATGTCATCTTTTTTAACTTATATGTGCAACGATTTTATAGTGACTTTTTAATAGTATGATTAATTTTAATGGATTAATCGTTTCCAACGAAACCAATATATTGACTCGAAACCGCGCTTTCTTATATGGAGATGCTGTTTTTGAAACAGTTAAAATAATGGACTCTAAAATCCTTTTTTTAGAAGATCATTATTTTAGATTAATGTCTTCGATGCGTTTGATCCGAATGGAAATACCCATGAATCTCACCATGGAATATTTGGAAGAGCAAATCCTGACACTTGCAAAAAGTAAAAACTTGGCAATTTCCTCCCGTGCCCGAATTACGGTTTATCGCAATGATGGAGGTTATTACTTGCCCCAAGACAATACAGTTTCATTTTTGATAAGTGCTGAAAGTCTCGATAATGCTTTCTATTCAATCGACAAAAAAGATTATATTGTGGACTTATACACTGATTTTTATGTATCGAGACAGTTACTTTCTTCTATAAAAACGACAAATAAAATCATTAACATCACGGCGAGTATTTTTGCCAATGAAAATGGATTGGATAATTGTTTGTTATTAAATGACAGTAAGAATGTTATTGAAGCTTTACAAGGAAATCTTTTTATGTTGAAAGGAAATGTGCTGACCACACCTCCCGTTTCAGAAGGATGTCTAAATGGCATTATGAGGAAACAGATTTTGGCGTTGGCTCGAAAAATGGAAAATTTAGAGGTCGTAGAAGAGGTAATTTCTCCATTTGATCTTCAAAAAGCGGATGAATTGTTTATTACAAACGTGATTAAAGGAATACAACCCATAACCAAGTATCGGAAAAAAGAGTTTACTACTGATTTAGCTAGTAAATTAGTACGGAATTTAAATGATACATTAGGGAGTGTTTAATTTAAACAGGGGTTCTCGGGTGCATTTGACCAAATTAGATAGTCTCCACCCAATTCCATAATTTTTTCTTTCCAAAAATGAGAGGCCGATTTTCCTATAATTTTATTTTCGTAGTTGTTTTCAATAATAATCCAAGAGCTACCTTCAGCCTCGGTTTCTAGTTGGTCTTCCTCCCATCCGGTATAACCCAAAAAGAACCGGATATTTTTTTTGTTTATTTTGCCCTCATTGATAAGCCCCTTTATAGCCTCATATTCACCTCCCCAATATATTCCGTTTGAAATTTCTACGCTATTAGGAATCAATTCAGGTATATTATGAATGAAATAGAGGTTATCCTGTTCTACAGGGCCTCCATTATAGATCTTGAATGTTGCTTTAATTTCAGGAATCAAATCGTGTAAGGTGTATTTCAATGGTTTGTTGATAATAAATCCCACGGAGCCTTCCTTGTTATGGTCTGCTAATAAAATAACGGATCTATTAAATGATAAATCTCCAATCATTGAAGGCTCTGCAATGAGGAGATGTCCTTTTTTTAATTTTGCTGAAATCATCGGTTTTAAGTTTACTTAAATTTAACAATAAAAATAAAAATAAACCTAATAAAGTCGATAAAAGGCATAAAAAAACCCTCCAAAGGAAGGTTTGATTGTATTTAAGAAAAACTTAAATTAATTTACTGCTCCTTCTAAGTCAGCACCAGCTTTAAATTTCACTACATTTTTTGCAGCAATTTTTATAGTTTTTCCAGTTTGAGGATTTCTACCATCTCTTGCAGCTCTTGCAGAAACTGACCAAGATCCGAAACCTACTAAAGATACTCTTCCACCTTTTTTCAAAGTGCCACCTACGTTACCTAAAAATGATTCTAAAGCTAGTTTTGCAGCAGCTTTTGTAATTCCTGCATCAGCAGCGATAGCGTCAATTAATTCTGATTTGTTCATAATGTTAGTTATTAAATGTTGGTTAAAAAAAACTTTGTTAATAGAACAAATTTAGTAGGATTTACTTCCCTTACAAGCGTTTTGTGTAATTTTAGCCTGTTTTGTTGATAACTTGTTTTTTTTGTTCATAAAGACGTCAAAATTCTTTAAAAACAATCAAAAAACACCCGTTTTGTTGAGGTTAATACGCTTTTGCTTCCTCAGAAAACGTGATTCCATTAAGTAATTCTGGTGTGCTCATCCTCTTTTTTCCTGGAAATTGGATGCTTAACACCTGAATAAACCCATTTTTTACTGCAATTTTCAGCTCTTTTTTGCTGCAAATCAGTTTTGCAATAGTATAATTATGGTCTTCTAATATCATTTTTGCTTCGTGGATTTTGACATTCCATTCTTCGTTTTTGTCACTAATAAAACACCAAGCTGAAGGATAGGGATTCAAGCCTCTTATTAAATTGTATATTTCAATAGCCGGTTGTGTCCAATCTATTTTGCAATTTTCTTTGTTTAGTTTGTAGGCGGTTTTTATTTCAGGGCGCTCTTTCTGAATAGTGGTAGTTACATTTCCCTTATCAATCAAAGCCAAAGTGTCCAAAACAGTTTTGCTTCCTAACTGCATTAGCCTATCATGTAATTGTCCCGCATTTTCGTCAGGGGCAATTTCAACCTCAGAACTAAGAATCATTGCACCAGTGTCGATTTTATCATCGATAAAAAAAGTAGTAACTCCAGTTTTGGTGTCGCCGTTTATAATTGCCCAGTTAATGGGGGCTGCTCCGCGATAATTGGGTAATAGTGAGGCGTGAAGGTTGAATGTTCCCAATTTTGGCATTTTCCAAACCACTTCGGGCAACATTCGGAAAGCCACAACGATTTGTAAATTGGCATTTAAGGCTTTCAATTCTGCCAAAAAACCTTCCTCCTTCAAATTCGTTGGTTGCAATAAAGTAAGGTTATGGGCTAAAGCATATTCTTTTACTGCCGAATATTTTATTTTTTGGCCACGACCTGCCGGCTTATCTGCTGCAGTAATTACGCCAACTACATTATAATTATTCTTGATTATGGTGTCTAGAATGCCAACGGCAAACTCGGGCGTTCCCATAAATACGATTCGTAATTTTTCCATTGTCATTGCGAGGAACGAAGCAATCTCCTCATTATTTTAGTGAATATTTATTATTTGGGTTCACAGTAATTTTATTGTTTTCTAACAAGTTTTGCAAGGCAAAGATAATATCGTCTTCGGTGTTTTTGGTTAGTTTTTGGATTTCTCTTGAATTCAAGTCTTGTATTTTTAATAATTCAATGATTTTTTCCGAAATTAAAGAAGTATCACTTTGCTTGGTTCTTTTTGTAATACAATAGGAACATATCCCACAATCTGTTTCCGTTTTTTCTCCAAAATAATTCAGAATCAACTTGCTTTTGCAAAGATTCTTCTCATTAATATAGTTTAAAACCGATTCGAATTGTGCAATTTTTTGTTTGTTTTGAGTTTCAAGATATTTCGAAACTCTATTTATCGTTCTTTCGTCTTCTCTGACTTCATTGAAAATTATTGTGGCGTCATTGTTCTTTTTATGATATTCTATAATGTCAAGGGTTTTCAATTTTTCCAAAATAGAAAGAATTTGAGCCTCGTCACAACTCGCTTTTTTTGTAATTAAAGACAAATTAATAGCGGTTTGCGATTCGTAAATTCCTGGATAGGTACGGAGCATCGCTAAAATAACAGCTTCTTCATTTGGATTTAAACTCATATACCGAATCACTTCTTTGGACTCAATGATGAACTGCATCGTGATTCGCTCGGAATATTCTTGTGATAAACTCAAAATCCCTTGGCGGTCTAAAAATTGGATAGCATTGAATGTTTTCAAGGTTGGAAATCCATATTTTTGGCAAAAGTGATTCAAGTTGAATGAAAATTGTTCGTTAATTCCTTCTCCATAGGCAATCCTGAAGTACGTGCATAGTTTGATATAAATCTGAGTAAGAATTTTTTTGTCTGGCAACACGTTAATAAATTGACTTTGGGCTTGAGCCTTGTCAGATGGGCTAGTTAGAAGTACTGCAAACGCTTTTTGCTTCACATTGTTTTTATTTTCATCTGAGTTCAGCGAACCTCCTTTGTCGGTTTGTTCATCTCTTCCGGCACGACCTGCTTCTTGATAATAACTTTCCATACTTTCCGGAAGATGGATGTGAATCACCGTTTTCACGTTCGATTTGTCAATTCCCATTCCAAATGCATTGGTAGCAACCATAATTTGAACGTCTTCGTTCATCCAAAGATTCATGTTTTTTTCTTTCTCCTTAATCGATAATCCGCCGTGGTAATATGTGGTTTTGAATCCCAACGATTGTAATTGCAATGCAGTTTCTGAGCATGATTTTCTATTTCGTACATATATAATAGAAGGTTGCGGATTCTTTTTCAAAATTTGCTCCATTCGATATAACTTGTCTTCGACTTCAAAAACCATATAGGCGATGTTTTTTCTGGCAAATGATTTCTGAAAAATGGCTGGTTTTTCAAGTCCTAATTGAAGAATCACATCATCAAGAACGGTCTTTGTCGCCGAAGCGGTAAGTGCCAAGAATGGAACTTTTGGGAAATGGGTTTTCAGATGGACAATTTTCAGATAGGCGGGGCGAAAATCATGTCCCCATTGCGACACACAATGCGCCTCGTCGATGGCAATCAAATTGATGGGCAGATTTTTTATGCGCTCTAAAATCCAATCTGATTGTAAACGCTCGGGCGATAAATACAGAAATTTATAATTGCCAAATTCGCAATTGTCCAGAAGCGTAATCATCTCGTTAGACTGGATTTCGCCAGTCAAAGCGATGGCTTTTATGTCGAGTTTTTGCAACCGTTGCACCTGGTCTTTCATCAATGCCACCAAAGGTGAAATAACCAAACAAATTCCGTCCTTCATTAAAGCGGGAACCTGAAAACAAACCGATTTCCCTCCGCCCGTTGGCATCAGTCCAAATGTATCTTTACCTTCTAAAACGGAATTGATAATTTCGTCTTGCGGCGACCTGAAAGAGTCATGTTTCCAATTTTTTTGAAGAATTTGTAACGCCGTTTGCATAGGTTTCAAATAATAGCTCCTAGACTAAATTTAGGAGCGTAATAATCCATTTTGCGAATTTTTTTGGTAGCCAAGATAAGAAAGGTAAACTATTAATTTGCTCGAAAATTTCTAAATAATATAAAGCCATTTACTTGTAAATTCTTAATGATACTGATTTTCCCAGCTCTAGTTTCTTAAGTTGTAACGCCAATTTTTGTTCCTGTTTTAAAAACAGTGCGCTAATTTACCTAAAGTTATCGGGATTTAGGGCGATTTTTTTGGCATATAAGCTTCTTTATTTTTAAAAATCCTAAATCCTGAATCCCAAATCTAAAATCAAAACTGTATATTTGCCTTTATTTTTAATTATAGAATGGATAAGGACACCCAAGAATTTTATGATAGATTAAAAGTAGAGTTGGATATGAGCAATACTTGGCCAGCAGAATATTTGTATAAATTTATCGTACCAACTGTAAATGATAATGTTATCCGTGTAGAAGAAGCTTTTGATTGTATGGGTGCAGTAATAAAAACAACCAAATCTAAAACAGGAAAATTCACGAGTATATCCGTTGATGTAATGATGAAAGATGCTCAAGAAATAATTGATAAATACATTGAAGTTTCTACCATTGAAGGTATTATTTCCCTATAAATATGAACACAAAATATACAAAAGAAGTTGCAAACGATGTCGTTCATCATTTGGAATATAATGCCGAAAGACCCCATTTAATTATTCCTGAATACGGTCGTCATTTGCAAAAATTGATAGATCAAGCTACAGCTATTGAAGATAGGGAAGAGCGAAATAAAGCGGCAAAATATATCATTCAGGTTATGGGAAGTTTAAATCCCCATCTTCGGGATGTTCTTGATTTTCAGCACAAATTGTGGGATCAACTCTTTATTATGTCTGATTTTAAATTGGATGTAGAATCTCCTTATCCCGTTCCGACCCGCGAAGTATTACAGTTAAAACCGGATGTTTTACAGTATCCGCAAAACTTTCCCAAGTACAGGTATTATGGCAACAACATAAAATACATGATTGATGTTGCCAATAAATGGGAGGATGGCGAAATGAAAAATGCTTTGGTGAAAGTGATCGCCAATCACATGAAAAAATCCTATTTAAGTTGGAATAAGGACACCGTTAGGGATGATGTGATTTTCGAACATTTATACGAATTGTCAGGCGGAAAAATAAATATGCTTCAAAGCACCGAAGAACTTTTGACTACCACAGATTTATTGCGCACCAATAAGCGAGTTTCTAATAAAATTACTCCCGCTGGTCAACCAAAAATTCAAAGTAACAAAAATATAAAATCCGGAAAGTCAAATCCGACTCATAAAAACCAAAACAGAAAACCTTTGTAAAACAGTTATAGGTTATGAGTTATGTGTTTGATGTAAGCAACCCATAACCTTTAACCCATAACCCTTAACCTAATAAAAAATGGGAATTTTCAAAATAGAAGGAGGCGTTAGTCTCAAAGGCGAAATCACGCCACAAGGAGCAAAAAACGAAGCGTTACAAATTTTATGTGCCATATTGTTGACTCCAGAAAAAGTAACCATCAATAATATTCCAGATATAATTGACATTAACAAACTAATTACTCTTTTAGGGAACTTAGGCGTTAAAATCCAAAAAATTGGTTCAGGTTCCTATACTTTTCAAGCCGATGAAGTTAATGTTAACTACTTGGAAACTGAAGCTTTCAAGAAAGAAGGAGGTTCGCTTCGGGGTTCTATTATGATTGTTGGGCCACTTTTGGCACGTTTTGGAAAAGGATATATTCCAAAACCGGGGGGAGATAAAATCGGACGAAGAAGATTGGATACTCATTTTGAAGGATTTATTAATTTGGGTGCAAAATTCCGTTACAACAGGGAAGATCATTTTTATGGTGTTGAAGCTACAGAAGGATTGATAGGTGCTGATATGTTATTAGACGAAGCTTCGGTGACAGGAACGGCAAATATTGTTATGGCTGCTGTTTTGGCCAAAGGGACAACAACAATTTACAATGCAGCTTGTGAACCTTATTTGCAACAACTTTGTAAAATGATGAATGCAATGGGGGCAAAAGTTTCGGGGATTGGATCCAACTTATTGACCATAGAAGGCGTTCCAAGTCTTAGCGGCTGTACACATAGAATTCTTCCAGATATGATTGAAATTGGGAGTTGGATAGGGCTTGCCGCTATGACCAGAAGCGAAATTACAATTAAAGATGTGAGTTGGGATAACTTGGGACTTATTCCGAATGTATTCCGAAAACTAGGGATTACTTTAGAAAAAAGAGGAGACGATATTTATATTCCCGCACACAAAGATGGTTATCAGGTAAAAACCGACATTGACGGTTCAATTCTTACGGTTTCAGATGCGCCTTGGCCAGGATTTACACCGGATTTATTAAGTATTGTGCTTGTTGTGGCAACCCAAGCCAGAGGCGATGTTCTTATTCATCAAAAAATGTTCGAAAGCAGATTGTTTTTCGTCGACAAATTGATTGATATGGGCGCTAAAATAATATTATGTGATCCCCATAGAGCCGTTGTAATTGGTCACGATTTTAAATCACAACTCAAGGCCACTACTATGTCTTCGCCTGATATTAGAGCTGGAATCTCCTTATTGATTGCGGCGCTTTCTGCAAAAGGAACCAGCACGATTCAAAATATTGAACAAATCGATAGAGGGTATGAACGAATTGATGAACGATTAAGAGCCATTGGAGCTAAAATTGTAAGAGCATAGTTTATACCATTTCCAAAATGACAAACGAACAAACCGCAGTAAAAGCAACCTATTTTAGCATAATTGGTAATGCATTATTAGCGATTATTAAAGGGTTAGCTGGTTTTTTTGGGAACTCATATGCATTGACAGCAGATGCGATTGAATCTACAACGGACATTTTTTCTTCATTTCTAGTCTTGTTTGGAATCAAGTATTCTAATAGACCTGCCGACGAAAACCATCCCTACGGCCACGGCAGAGCCGAGCCATTAATCACCTTTTTGGTGGTGGGTTTCCTTATTACTTCAGCTACCATTATTGCTTATGAAAGCATCAATAATATTGGGACACCTCACGAATTACCAAAACCATGGACGCTTATTGTTCTTGGAACCATAATTATTTGGAAAGAATATTCATTTCGTTTGGTGATGAAAAGAAGTATGGAATCCAACAGTTCTTCTCTAAAAGCCGATGCTTGGCATCATAGAAGCGACGCCATAACATCCGTGGCTGCATTTATTGGCATTTCCATTGCCTTATTTTTGGGAAAAGGATACGAGTCAGCCGATGATTGGGCGGCACTTTTTGCCTCAGGATTTATATTTTACAACAGCTATTTGATTTTTAGACCTGCTTTAGGCGAAATCATGGACGAGCATCTGAATGAAGACTTAATTACTGCCATTAGAGAAGTGGCCCAGCAAGTGGATGGCATTGTGAATACCGAAAAATGTTTTATTCGAAAAGCAGGAATGAAATACCATGTCGAATTACACGCTATAGTAAATTCAGCTATTACAGTAAAGGAAGGGCACGAGTTGGCGCATTTGCTTAAAGATACTTTGCGGGAAGAAATCCCTGAACTTGGACACGTTTTGATTCACATCGAACCAACGGAGTATTAAAAAGTGATTAGGTTTAAAGATAAAAGAAACGGAGTTGATTATTAAATCTGCTCCGTTTTTGTGATTGGTTTATATGCCGATTACAAAAAAGACAATACTGCCAATTCATAACTTTTTAACCCAAAACCAAGAATAACGCCTTTGGCGTTCCCCGAGATATAAGATTGATGCCGGAAACTTTCGCGTGAAAAAGTATTGGATATATGCACTTCAACCACCGGAGTGGTTATCGCTTTTATGCAGTCGCCAATGCCTACTGAGGTATGGGTATAAGCGCCGGCATTTAGAATAATGCCGTCGTAAGAAAAGCCCAATTCCTGAATTTTATCAATCAACTCTCCTTCAATATTACTTT
>CANHNG010000033.1 GCA_947461915.1 Flavobacteriaceae bacterium | reverse complement strand
GCAGCTGGAAGTCTTGACATATCTGAAATTGAACCTAAATTTTTCTCTAATTTAGCACGAAGACGGTCAACTTGTAAACGCTCTTTTTTAGACAGCGTCATGAATGTACCATCTTTCTTCATTTTATCAATAGTAGCCATTTTTTTAACGGCTTTACGGATAGTTACAAAGTTAGTTAGCATTCCACCAGGCCATCTTTCAGTGATGTAAGGCATGTTTGCAGTTTTTGCTTTTTCAGCAACGATGTCTTTTGCTTGTTTTTTGGTAGCAACAAATAATATTTTTCTACCTGATGCAGCGATTTTTTTCAAAGCTTCATTCGCTTCTTCAATTTTTGCTGCAGTTTTATATAGATTGATAATGTGAATTCCATTACGCTCCATATAAATGTAAGGAGCCATATTTGGGTCCCATTTTCTAGTCATGTGTCCAAAGTGAACACCTGCTTCTAGTAATTCTTTTACTTCTACTTTGTTTGACATTTTTTGTTTAGTTTACGTTCTGTTGATTAGCAATGTCCCTTTTTAATCTTTCAATTTGGTTTCATTTAGATGCTAAACTAATTTCCCAACGCATTGGGACAACAACAACATTGTTTTTAAATTTATTAATCAATAAGTCTTGTATAAATAATACAAGACAGGTACTATTAACGTTTAGAGAATTGGAATCTCTTACGAGCTTTCTTCTGACCGAATTTTTTTCGTTCAACCATTCTTGGGTCTCTTGTTAATAAACCTTCTGGTTTCAAGATAGCTCTGTTTTCAGCATTTACTTCACACATAACACGTGCTAATGCCATTCTTACAGCTTCTGCTTGACCAGTTGAACCACCTCCATAAACATTTACTTTTACGTCAAAGTTAGTTGCATTTTCTGTCATTGACATAGGTTGCAATACTTTGTACTGTAAAGTAGCGGTTGGAAAGTAAGTTGCAAATTCTTTTTTGTTCACAGTGATTACTCCTGTTCCTTCCGAAACATAAACACGTGCAACAGCGGTTTTTCTTCTACCGATTTTGTGAATTACTCCCATTACTTAAGATCGTTAAGGTTAACTGTTCTAGGTTTTTGAGCGCCTTGTTTGTGCTCTGATCCTACAACAACATTTAAATTTCTGAAAAGTTCAGCGCCAATTTTATTTTTTGGCAACATTCCTTTTACTGCTTTTTCTACTAATAATGCAGGGTTTTTTGATTGCAATACTTTAGCAGTTAAAGTTCTTTGTCCTCCAGGATAACCAGTGTGACGGATGTATGTTTTTTCATCCATTTTGTTACCTGTAAGGTTGATTTTTTCTGAGTTGATAACGATTACGTTATCTCCGCAGTCGACGTGTGGTGTGTAACTTGGTTTGTACTTACCTCTCAAAATCATAGCGACTTTTGAAGCAAGACGACCTAAGTTATGACCATCGGCATCAACAATGATCCACTCTTTTGTAACGGTGGCTTTGCTTGCTGATTGTGTCTTGTAGCTTAATGCGTCCATAATATATATTTAATTAAACATTCCATCCCCAATAAAGGGGTTGCAAAAGTACAATTAATTATTTTAAATACAAATACCTTAAAAGATTATTTTTTGATCGTTTTTGAGCTGATTATCAAATGGGTATTTGAAGGTAAATTCATTTCCGCTTTCTTGAGTTGTTGTTTAATTTAGAGTTTCTATATTTGCAGAGGATCTGTATAAAAAAATGTACATTACACTGAAATAAAGATTTATTTTTGACGGAGATTTTTTGGGATAAAACAAAAAATAATTCAATTCACTCCCTTAGAAAGCACATTCTACTCATTACTGGTACAAAATACGATTATAAATATTTACTTATGAAAATTAGAGCAACTTTAAAACAAATCGCAAAAGAACTTGATGTCTCTGTTTCTACAGTCTCAAAAGCACTTAATGATAGTCCCGAAATCAGTGAACAAACGAAAACTAGAATAAAAGAATACGCTAAACTCAAAAACTACAAGCCTAATGTTATTGGCCTGAACCTGAAAAACAGGAAGACAAAAACAATTGGGGTTATTATCCCTAATATTTTGGATTCTTTTTTTGCCAAAGTTTTTAGTGGTATAGAAAAAGTCGCCGATGCAAAAGGCTACAATGTAATTATGTGCATCTCCAATGAGTCGTTAGAGAAAGAAGTACGTATCATAGATATGTTAAGTAATGGAACCATCGATGGTTTTATTTTATCCATTTCAGAGGAAGCACAAAAATTAAAGGAATACAATCACCTTAAAGAGGTCATAAATGAAGGCACTCCTATTGTAATGTTTGACCGTATTGTTGACGAAGTGGTCTGTGACAAAGTTATTGTTGACGATTACGATTCGGCTTTAAATGCTACCCAACACCTAATAAATACAGGATGTAAAAACATTGCCTTGTTTTCTTCAGTTGACAATTTAAGCGTAGGTAAGTTAAGAGCGGAAGGGTATTTACAGGCACTAAAAAATAATAATATTATCATAAACCCTAGTTTGATTATTCGAACAGATTCTGAATCTGATTTAAAAAATAAAATAGAGACCGTTTTTGATACTAATAAAATTGACGGAATATTTGCGGTAGTAGAAAATGATTCTGTAGCGGCATTAAGAATTAGTCAAAAGAAAGGCTACAAAGTTCCCGAAGAAGTATCTATAATTGGTTTTGCCGATGGGATTTTAGCCTCCAGAAGATTGTCTCCAAGCTTGTCCACCTTAAGTCAATATGGAGTGGAAATTGGCGAAGCCGCCGCTAAATTAATGATAGACAGATTAGAATTGAAAAAAGAAAATCTGCCTTATGAAACGGTAATCATTAAAACCGAACTTAGAGAAAGAGAGTCTACAAGAAGGAAGTAAATAATTACATATCATCCGATTCTCGGGTGAAATCACATAGAATTGAATCTAAAATCAATGCGCTTCCAGCCAGTCTCTTCCAGCTCCTAAATCTACTTCTAATGGAACGTCAAGTTGGAATGCGTTTTCCATTTCGTGTTTAATCATCGGTTGAATTTTCTCCAGTTCCGAGTTGTGAACATCAAAAACAAGCTCATCATGTACTTGTAAAAGCATCTTTGATTTCCAATTTTCAGAAGTAAGTTTTCTATGAATGTTAATCATGGCAATTTTGATGATGTCCGCAGCACTTCCCTGGATTGGAGCATTTACGGCATTTCGTTCGGCAGCACTGCGAACCACGGCATTGGCCGAATTGATGTCTTTTAAATAACGACGTCTTCCCAAAATAGTTTGCACATAACCATTTTCGCGAGCGTTTTCTATTTGTTCTTGAATGTAGGTTTTCAGTCTTGGATAGGTTTTGTAATAGGCTTCGATCAAGGCGGCGCTTTCGCTTCTGGATAAGGAAGTTTGGTTGCTCAATCCAAAAGCCGAAACGCCATATATGATTCCGAAATTCACGGTTTTGGCGTGACTTCGTTGTTCGCGAGTCACTTCTTCCAACGGTACATTAAAGACTTTTGAGGCAGTCGATTTGTGAATGTCTTCATGGTTTTTAAAGGCGGCAATCATATTCTCTTCGCCAGATAAAGCGGCGATAATTCGCAATTCTATTTGGGAATAATCCGCAGAAACCAAGGTGTAATTTTCATCTCTTGCGACAAATGCTTTCCTGATTTGGCGACCACGTTCGGTACGAATTGGGATATTCTGCAAGTTGGGATTATTGGAACTCAAACGACCCGTCGCAGCAACAGTTTGCATATAATCGGTGTGAATGCGATTCGTGACTTTGTCCACCTGATTTGGCAAAGCTTCCACATAGGTGTTTTGTAGTTTTATCAGTTGGCGCCAATCGAGAATATCCTTTACAATGGGATAATCAACGGCCAAATAGCTTAAAATTTCTTCTCCTGTTGCATATTGCCCGGTTTTAGTTTTCTTTTGTTTGGCCCCGCCAATTTTCAATTTGTCAAATAAAACTTCTCCCAATTGTTTTGGAGAAGCTAAATTAAACGAATGACCCGCGGTTTCATAAATGGCTTTTTCCAATGCTTTGATGTCGTTATCCAATTCTTTCGACAATGATTTCAGAAAATCAACATCCACTCGAATACCTTCTTTTTCCATATCGGCAAGCACCTTTACCAATGGAATTTCAATTTCTTCAAAGAGTTTTTTGGTTACCGTTTTGTCCAGTTCCAAGGTAAAAATCTCCTTCAGTTGCAAAGTAACATCGGCATCTTCAACGGCATATTCCTTGATTTCTTCCAATTCGATGTCGCGCATCGATTTTTGATTTTTGCCTTTTTTGCCAATCAAATCTTCGATAGATTTCGGGGAATATCGTAGGTAGGTTTCCGATAAAATATCCATATTATGTCGCATATCCGGGTTGATGAGATAGTGCGCAATCATGGTGTCGAATAATTTTCCCTCTACTTTAATATTGTAATTAGAAAGAATTTTTAAGTCGTATTTCAAATTCTGTCCAATTTTTTCGATGGTTGAATTTTCAAAAAACGGTATGAATTTGTTGATTAAAACTTGAGCTTCTTCCTGATTTTCTGGAAACGGAACGTAGAATCCTTTTCCTTTTTCGAAAGAAAACGAAATGCCGACCAATTCTGCGTGCAAAGCATCCAAACCTGTGGTTTCGGTATCAAAACAGACCGAAGATTGATTTTGTAGATTTTGCAACAGCAATTTCACTCCTAAATCACCCTGGATAATCTGATAGGAATGTTCGGTGTTTTCTAATGAATTGTAATATTGGTGTCTAGTTTCGTCCGAGGTTTCATCGTGAATAGCGCTGCCAAAAAGATCGAATTGTTCTTCGCTTTTGGACTGCGGTTTTTTATATAATTTGGCTTCGTCTATAGGAGCGTTTGCTGTCGCCGTTCCTCCTTTTTTGAAGATGGCATCAAACTGTTCCGCCATTCTTCGGAATTCCAGTTCGTTGAAAAGGGCATCGGTTTTATCAACATCTGGGGTCGATAATTCATAATCGGTTTCATCAAAAACTACCGGACAATCCAGCAGAATGGTTGCCAAAGTTTTGGATAATATTCCTTTTTCCTTGTTGGCTTCGATGTTCTCCTTCATTTTGCCTTTCAACTTGTCGGTATTGGCCAAAAGGTTTTCCATGGTGCCAAATTCCTTGAGTAATTTTTTGGCGGTAACTTCGCCAACACCCGGAAGTCCTGGGATATTGTCGGCAGTATCACCCATCATTCCGAGGAAATCAATCACTTGGTCTGGATGCTCGATTTCGAACTTTTCCAACACTTCGGGAACACCCCAAATTTCTATTCCGTTGCCCATTCGAGCGGGTTTGTACATAAAAATATTTTCGGAAACCAGTTGCGCAAAATCCTTGTCTGGTGTAACCATAAAGACTTTGTAGTTTTGTTTTTCGGCTTGTTTGGCGATGGTTCCAATCAAATCATCGGCTTCATAGCCTTTGACTTCAATAATAGGAATGTGCATCGCATGTAATAATTTTTGGATATAGGGAACGGCGATTTTTATGGCTTCGGGCGTGGCATCGCGATGTGCTTTGTATTCCGGAAATATTTCGTTTCTTAAATCACTTCCCCCATTGTCAAAAGCCACGGCCAAATGATCCGGTTTCTCCCGTTTGATTACATCCATAAGGGAATTCATAAAACCCATAATTGCGGATGTGTCCATTCCTTTGGAATTAATCCGAGGGTTTTTTATAAAAGCATAGTAACCGCGGAAGATTAGCGCGTAAGCATCGAGAAGGAAAAGCCGTTTTTGTAACATAATGGAATAAATTATAAAGGCGTAAAAGTAACGAAAGTTTGTAACTTCTCGGGATGTTTTTTGCCTTAGTTTCAATTGACATTACTTTGCTATTTTTTGAAATGGCAAGTGGATATGCGGTTTGTTAACCTTATTGTAAAAGTATAGTTTTGAATAATTATGGTATGGTTTTAGTTAAGTTTGAATTAATTAAAATTCGTTTCACCTAATTAATTTGTTATTTTGCACAAAATTTATATCTCCATGATTTTACGCATAGTACTATTATTTCTTTTCCTTTTTGTTGTTGAAATTTATGCTTATCAAGTAGTAAGGACTTTGGTAAAAGCAAAAGCTATCCTAGTTTCCTATCAAATAATAAGCGCGCTTCTCTTGGTATTTATTGTTTATTCCTTCACGCAATTTGACCGTTCAGTAGGACAAACGAGTCAAACGATGCGAACGATGGGTTTGCTGCTGTTAATATACCTTCCCAAAATTATTTTGACTTTAGTGCTTTTTGGCGAAGACATTTTCCGAATCGGTTTCGGTTCCGTAAATCATTTCGCAAAATTTAACGATAGTGTTGATTTTTTTGCTTCTAGGCGAAAGTTCGTCAGCCAAATAGGATTGGGATTAGCGGCCATTCCGTTTTTGTCCTTACTATATGGCGAGACAATAGGAAAATACAATTATAAAGTAATCAAACAACGCATATTTTTCCCTGATTTGCCGGATGCCTTTGACGGTTTTACTATTACACAAATATCCGACGTCCATAGCGGTAGTTTTGACAACCCAGAGAAAATTAATTATGCCATAGACTTGGTTAACGAGCAAAATTCGGATATGATTTTGTTTACCGGTGACATCGTAAACACACATGCCAAGGAAATGCATCCTTGGATAGATACTTTCAAAAAAATCAAAGAACATAAATATGGCAAATATTCCGTTTTAGGGAATCATGATTATGGCGAATATATTTCTTGGTCATCTGAGGCTGCGAAGGAAGAAAATTTCCAAAATATTAAAAATTTATACGGACAAATTGATTTCAAATTAATGTTGAATGAACATACTTTGATTGAAAAAGGGAATGACAAAATAGCGCTGGTCGGCGTTGAGAATTGGGGTCATAATTTCAAGAAAGTGGGGGATATTAATTTGGCTTCTGCCAATTTAGCCAAAGAAGACTTTAAAATATTGATGAGCCATGATCCAAGCCATTGGGATTACGAAGTTAAAAATCATGATAAAAATTTTCAATTGACACTCTCCGGTCATACCCATGGAATGCAATTTGGCATAGAAATTCCAGGAGTAATTAAATGGAGCCCAATACAATACATTTATAAGCAATGGGCAGGATTGTATGAAAATATGGGAAGGTTTGTATATGTAAATAGAGGTTTTGGGTTTCATGCTTATTCTGGCAGAGTCGGAATTATGCCCGAGATCACGGTGATAGAACTAAAAAAAGGCAAGAATGTGGCTTAATTCGTTTTAAATGCTACATTTGTAAAAAATTTAACTATTTACAATAGATTTATAAAATTAAATTCGTTGGTTTTATGTCAAAATTTGGAGAACTTATAAGCACTCAAGTCCCTGTGTTAATTGATTTTTACACAGATTGGAATGAATCATCTATCTTGATGCATCCTGTAATCAGGGATGTTGCCGCAGCCCTTGGCGATAAGGCAAAAGTGATAAAAATTGATGTTGATAAAAATCAGGAATTAGCAGATGCTTTGCGCATCAAAGGACTTCCTACGCTAATGATTTATAAAGAAGGTCAAATGATCTGGAGACAATCCGGCGAATTAGATGCCAATACTATAATTGGTTTGGTTCAAGAGCATCTTTAATCCAGTAATTGCGAGGAACGAAGCAATCTTATCTTATTTAATTGAATCGCATACGAATCCCTTTGCTGCCCAATATTGCAGCGCTTTAGGCAAAGTATATTCCAAATTTGGGAAGGCTTTTATGCTGTCGTGAAATACAATTATACTTCCCGATTTTACATTTTTCAAGACGTTTTCCAAGCATTTTTCTGGAGAAATACGAGTGTCAAAGTCGGCGCTCAAAACATCCCACATAATTATCTTGTATCCTAATTGGCGGAGTCTTTTAGACTGGGCCATTTTTATTTTGCCGTAAGGCGGTCGAAACAGTTTAGATTGCAGATTTAAGATTGTAGATTTTAGATTGAGGATTGAAGATTCGCATAAATTTACATTTTCTAAATATTCTTTAGTAGAAGTTTTCCAACTGTTTAAATGATTAAAGGTGTGGTTTCCTATGGAATGGCCATTGGTTACAATTTTTGCGAAAATCTCTGGATGTTTTTCGATGTTGTTGCCAATGCAAAAAAAGGTGGCTTTGGCGTTGTATTTTTCCAATTCTTCAAGAACCCATTCGGTGATTTCAGGCGTCGGCCCATCATCAAAAGTCAGGTAGATTTTATTTTCTGCATTGGGAATAGCCCATATATAATGAGAGAATAATTTTTTGATGAGAACGTTTGTTTTTACCCAGTAGCAACTCATGGCTTAATTTGAAAATTTTAAAATTTGAAAATTCAGGAACAGCTAACCATTTAAGTGACTTCTCCCCAAATTTTCAAATCCCCTAATTAAAACTACTCTCTTTCGCGTTCAAAATGCTCAAATATTTTTATATAGGTGTTGAACACAGTCCTATTTTTATTATAAAACGGCATATCTCCATTTTCCGTCATCACTTGTAACAAGCTTCTATACCGTTCGATGTCGGTAATGACATCAATCGCAATATCGCTTTGATCTGCAGGATTGAGACTGCCGTAATAATTGAGGTTTTCCTTGTATTTTGTCATTAATTTTTCCAGCAGTTGTCGAGCTTTTTCTTTTTTCCCAATTTCATAATATCCTTTGGCGAAAGGTTCTATCACCGAATAATAATTAAATTTATCCAAAGGCATCTTTGTCATGGCTAGGTCGATAATGTTTTCTGCCTTGTCATTTTTTCCTTCTGCAATAAGCTTGTCCATTAATCGGGCAAGATTTGTTCGATAGGTGATACTGTTTCTCCTGGTTTCTGGGTCGTGGTATATCTTGTTGCTGTCGCTGTTTCCCCAATCCCATTTCATCACATTGGCATACATTTTATCGGCATCAATCTGACCCATATCCATAGGGCCTGCTTCTTTGTCTATCGGTGTTCTTATAGGGACTAATTTATAAACCATTCCATCTAACTGAAGGAAGTCTTTCATCCATAAATAATCTTCATTGTCAAAGGCACCACCGCTGAAGTAAATCGGTCTTTTCCAATTGTTGTTTGCCAAGATGTCCAGCATCATCAGTCTGTTTTTGTACAGCGCACTTCCTTTGATGTCAATATCAATATAAGGTACGATGGAATCAAAATATTTCGCGGCGACCACTTTGTTCTTGATAATGGTGTTTTTGTCAATCGGAATTCTAATTTTATTGGTAGGATAAAAATGAATGGTTTGGCCGTTTTGCATTTCAACGGTAGATTTCGGATTCTTAATAAAATTGATAAAATCCTTTATTTCCCAACGACTTTCTATTTTTGGAATATGTGCCACATAATCTAATTTATCACCCACATATTCGTCGTGTTTAAACGAAATAGGCAACGGATTTGATTCGTAGGTTTTGGTTTTCATTTGGTCAATATACCAATCGGTCATAAAAAGACTCGTGTTTACTATTTTAACATCGGTACGCACTTTTTCAATCTCTTGTGCATACCACAGAGGAAAGGTGTCATTATCTCCAATGGTGTATAGTATGGCATTAGGGTCGCAGGAAGTAAGGTAGGCTTTTGCCATAGCAACTGCGGTATATTTATCGGAACGATCGTGGTCGTCCCAATTTTGTGCCGCCATTAGAACAGGAACTGCCAGCAAAATTGCCACGATTACTATAGGTCCGGCTATTTTTGGTTTTAAATAAACACAAGCGCTTTCATACAAGGCGTATACACCGAATCCAATCCAAATGGCAAATACGTAGAAGGAGCCTACAAGCGCATAATCTCTTTCACGAGGTTCAAAAGGGCGTTCGTTGAGGTAAATCTTTAAGGCAATACCGGTAAATAAGAATAAGGCCATTAGCACATAAAAACTTTTTAAATCTTTATTGGCATGATACATTAAACCGATGAGTCCTAATAAAAATGGCAAAAAGAAATACACATTGCGCCCTTTATTGTTCAATACATCAGAAGGCAAATGGTCTTGGGATCCCAAATGCAATTCGTCAATAAAGGGGATACCACTAAGCCAATTACCGTCTTGGTAGTCATACTTTCCTTGATTGTCACTCTGGCGGCCAACAAAATTCCACATTAAATATCGGAAATACATGTACCCAAACTGGTATTCAAACATAAACCTCAAATTGTCGGCGGTGGTTGGTTTTTCCACGATCAAATAATCGCCATAACTTTTTAAGAATTTAACATAGCCTTCATTGTCAATTTGTTTTTGGGCGTAGGCCTGTCGGAATTCGGTTATGGTTTTTTCGATTTCATTCTTCAGTTGCTCAACCGCTTTGTAATAATCCTCCTCGCTGAG
>CANHNG010000032.1 GCA_947461915.1 Flavobacteriaceae bacterium | reverse complement strand
CAAAACGAGCAGTTGGCGCAGTATTATTTCGACAAAGGCGATTTTGAAAAAGCCAAAATCAGTTTCGAAGAATTGCTAAAAGCAACACCTCAAAATTCACAATATTTTCAAAAAACGATAGAGTGCTACCAACAATTACAGCAATTTGACGTTGCCGAAAAAGCCATTCAAGCCCGATTGGACAAATACAAGCAAGCCAATCTTTTGGTGGAATTGGGTTATAATTTCCAGTTACAAAAGAATGAGGCTTCTGCCAAAAAGTATTATGACCAAGCAATCGACCGAATCAGGAAAAATCCAAATGAAGTGTACAACATTTCGAATTCTTTCGAGAAAAAAGTCTTGTTGGATTATGCTTTGAAATCCTACCAAACGGCTGTAGCTTTAGTCCCGACTTTTAATTTTAATTATCAAATCGCCCTGCTTTACGGTCAACTGGGCAATACCGAAATGATGATTTCGACCTTTCTTAACGAAGCCTACGCCAATCCCCAAAATTCGATTTTGATTCAAAATCAATTGGCTCGTTTTATGGTTGAAGATGGCGATGCCAATTTTAATGAAACTTTGCGCAAGGCACTAATTTTAAGGACACAAAAAGACCAAGACGTTTTTTGGAACCATTATTTGAGTTGGTTTTATGTTCAACAAAAAGAATTTGGCAAGGCTTTTATCCAAGAAAAATCAATTTATAAACGCAGCCCGGAATCGCTTTCCAGCATTGTGAGTTTAGGGCAACTTGCCATTGAAGAGCAGGATCACGAAACAGCCAAGGAAATTTTGGGATTTGTATTGGAAAACACGAATGATTTAGAGTTGCTCATCCAAGCTCATTCCTACTTATTAAAAATGAAAATTGAAAAGGCTCAGGAAAAGGACTTTGTGGCCATCAATACAGAATTAATTGGTTTATTGGCTAAGTATGAAACAAGTCCCACCACCTTATCTTTGCAGTTGATTCAGGCTCATTTCGTGGCGTTTAATTTGCGAAAACCAGAGGAAGGGAAATCCATAATCAAGAAAGCACTTGAGTTGCAATTGAATCCTTATGAAGTGGCTCAGGCCAAAATGGAGTTGGCAGACATTTTGCTTTTCGAAGAAAAATTCAATCAGGCATTGCTTTATTATTCTCAAATTGAAGAAGATTTAAAAAACGATGAAGTGGCGCACGAAGCGAGTTTGAAAGCCGCAAAAACCTCTTATTTTCAGGGAGATTTTGTATGGGCTTTGAAACAGTTCAAGGAATTAAAATCCGCCAGTACGCAATTGATTGCCAACGATGCCTTGGAATATTTCCTCTTAATCAGCGACAATACCGTTGCCGATTCGACCCAAACCGCCCTGAAACAATTTGCGAAAGGCGATTATTTGTTATATCAAAACAGAAATCAGGAATCGATTGCACAGTTTCAATCAATTTTAAAAAGCTTCAAAGGGCAGGACTCGAGGGCTACGCCCGAACAGGCGAAGCAAATTGAAGCAGTAACTTTCTTGCGTTTGGGGAAAATTTACGAAAAACAAGGCGAATATGATTTGGCTTTAAGCCAATATCAGAATATCATAGCACAACACGCTGACGGAATTTACATTGATGAAGCGTTGTATTTTTCGGCAGAAATTGAAAACAATAAGTTACAACAACCTGAAAAGGCAAAGTCATTGTACGAGAAAATAATTTTTAATCATCAAGACAGTATTTACTTTGTTGATGCTCGAAAAAAATACAGGCAATTGCGGGGAGACAAGAATCTTTAAAAAAGTCTATAAGTTTAGTTTATTCTAAACAGTCTAAACGGATAACCTAATAACCTTAATAATGATCATTTACAATATCACCACAAACATACACGAAAGCGTCCATGACCAATGGATGATTTGGATGCAACACAAACACATCCCTGAAATGCTGGCCACGGGAAAATTCTCATCAGCAAGAATGGTAAGGGTTTTAATTGAGGAAGAAATGGGGGGACTAACCTATTCTGTTCAATACACAACAGATAGCAAAGCAACTTTAGAAAAATATTACCAAGAAGAGGCTCCAAAATTACGTGAAGAAGGAATAAAATTATTTGGAGACAAAATGCTTTCTTTTAGAACCGAGTTGGAAGTGATTTCGGAACATTAAAAAGTGTTTTGTTGGGAAATAATTAGCCACAGATAACACGGATTGAACAGATTTGAACAGATCTTTAATATTGATATTCAGAAAAAAATTCGTGACAATCAGTAAAATCTGCGTCATCTGTGTCCCATTTGAATACAACATTAGAATTATAGAATAACTAACAATAGATAACTTTTGCGCCTGCGCGGGAAAGACAAAAAGCGGAATGGAAAAAGTAAAAGCTAAAAAACACCTCGGACAACATTTCTTGAAAGATGAAAGCATCGCCAAGGCAATTGCGGATACTTTGAATCTCGAAGGCTATAATGATGTGTTAGAAATAGGCCCGGGAATGGGCGTTTTGACCAAGTACTTGTTAGAAAAACCTGTCAACACTTACGTTATCGAAATTGACTCCGAATCGGTTGAATATCTGGATGTGAATTATCCCAAATTACACGGCAAAATCATCTCCAAAGATTTCTTGAAATACAATATCAACGAAGTTTTTGAGGGAAAACAGTTTGCTATCATCGGGAATTTCCCATATAATATTTCGACGCAAATAGTGTTCAAAGCGTTGGAATACCGAGACCAAATTCCCGAATTTGCCGGAATGTTCCAGAAAGAAGTGGCCGAACGTATTTGCGAAAAAAAGGGCACCAAAGCCTATGGAATTCTATCCGTTTTAGTTCAGGCTTTTTACGATGCCGAATATTTGTTTACGGTTGATGAAAATGTTTTTATTCCGCCGCCAAAAGTAAAGTCGGGTGTGTTGCGTTTGTGCCGAAAGGAAAACTATAGTCTGCCTTGCGGGGAAAAGTTGTTTTTCACGGTGGTAAAAACTGCGTTCCAGCAACGAAGAAAAACACTGAGAAATAGTTTAAAAACATTAAATTTGTCCGATAGTTTAAAAGAAGATGCCGTTTTTAATCTTCGTCCGGAACAACTTAACGTAGAACAATTTATAGCGCTTACCCAAAAAATAGAGGCCGATGGAATTTAAAATCAGCAAAGAGCTAATCCAAGAATTAGAGCAATTTATTCAAAGTAAAGACGACCAGCAACTGGGCGTTTTGTTGAATGACTTGCACCACGCTGATATTGCAGAAATTCTTGATGAGCTTGATTTTGATGAAGCAACCTACATTTTCAAGGTTTTAGATAGCGAAAAAACAGCCGAAATTCTTCTGGAATTAGAGGATGATTTGCGCGAAAAAATATTGAGTAGGCTTTCGCCAAAAGAAATCGCGGAAGAACTTGACGAACTTGAAACCAATGACGCGGCGGATATTATTGCCGAACTCTCACAA
The DNA here is from genome assembly GCA_947461915.1 of Flavobacteriaceae bacterium. Classification (GTDB taxonomy): domain Bacteria; phylum Bacteroidota; class Bacteroidia; order Flavobacteriales; family Flavobacteriaceae; genus Flavobacterium. The sequence goes on along the minus strand of CANHNG010000032.1, from coordinate 7,028 downwards.
AGCAAAAAGCAAGAAGTAATCTCCGAGCTCCAAGATGTGGAACACGCCAAGGACATTGTTGATTTGTTGCGTTACAAAGAGGATACTGCGGGGGGAATTATGCATAAGGAGTTGGTGAAAGTTAATGAAAACTGGAATGTTTTTACTTGTATCAAGCAAATGCGAATTCAAGCCAAAAACATTTCAAGAGTGCATTCTATTTATGTGGTTGATGACGAAGACCGACTTTTAGGACGTTTGTCGTTAAAAGATTTGCTGACAACGGCGGCAAAAACACCAATTAGCGAAGTCTATATCAAGAAATTAAATTCGGTAAATGTCGATGTCGAAGATGTTGAGGTTGCCCGTATTATGCAAAAATACGATTTGGAAGCCATTCCGGTGATTGATGAATTGGAAAGATTGGTCGGACGAATTACCATTGATGACATTGTGGACGTAATCAAGGACGAAGCCGATCAGGATTATCAATTGGCGGCAGGTATTACACAGGACGTAGAAGCTGGGGATAGTGTACTCGAATTGACAAAAGCACGTTTACCTTGGCTTTTAATTGGCATGGTCATTGAAATTATAGCTTCATTTGTATTAAAAAGCAATGAAAGTGCCTTCCAAAAATATTCCACTTTAATTATTTTTGTGCCATTGCTTTCGGCAACTGCTGGAAATATAGGAGTCCAAGCTTCAGCAATTGTGGTTCAAGGTTTGGCAAACGGAACTTTGAAAGAATTCAGCCGAAGTTATTTCAGCAAAGAAATTGCTGTTGCCATGATTTCTGGAACCATAATTTCATTATTGTTGCTTAGTTATCATTCGTTTATGTATCAGCAATATCAAGTAGGTTTGGCCATCTCGATATCAATAATAGTAGTTATTTTATTTGCAGCAATTTTAGGCACATTGGTTCCGCTTTTTCTTCACAAGAATAAAATTGATCCCGCCATTGCAACAGGACCATTTGTTTCCACTACAAATGATGTATTTGGAATAATTCTTTACTTTTGGATTGCACAAATGATTTTAGGATTTTAAAACACACAAAATGAAAGTACATATAATAGGCGGAGGGAACCTAGGGGTTTCAATAGCTTTAGGAATAGCAAAATTTTCGAAAAAAAATCACGTTACCGTTACAAGAAGAAACACGGCAAGTATTAAGTATTTGGAACAATTGGGCGTTACCGTTTCAACGGATAACAAACACGGAATCCAAGAAGCGGATATTATTATTCTTACCATAAAACCCTATCAGGTAGATGCCGTTATGGCTGAAATTCTACCTTCGATTTCCAATAAAGTAATTGCTTCAGCAGTAAGTGGTTTGTCGATTGAAAATTTACAAAAAAAGATAGGCGATTCCAATAGCGCCATCCGAATCATGCCTAATATTGCGGCTCAATTTGGCGCCTCGGCGACATGTATTGCCTTTAACGAAAAACATAAAGCGGAAGCACAAAATGTGGTGACTCTTTTCCAAGATTTGGGAACAGCGCCGATTATTGACGAAAAATTGATGGATGCGGCTACTGTTTTAGCGGCAAGTGGAACTGCTTTTGCCTTGCGTTACATCCGTGCATCCATGCAAGCAGGAATCGAAATAGGATTTGACTGGCAAACTGCTTTGGCTATTTCAGCCCAAACCGTAAAAGGGGCTGCCGAAATGATTTTGGAAGAAAACATACATCCGGAGCAATTAATTGACCGAGTTACAACGCCTCAAGGTTGTACCATTGCAGGGTTGAGCGAAATGGAAACACACGGATTCAGTTCTTCATTAGTTCGTGGAATTAAAGCAGCTTTGAAAAAAATCAAGGGATAATAAAGATTGCAGATTTTAGATATCAGATTTGTAAGTTTTTTAAAATCGAATAAATTTTATTTATCAACACCAAATCTGCAATCAAGAATCGCTAATCTACATTCAAGAATCAAATATTTTGAACACAGCATTAAAAATCCTCCACATCGATAGCAATCATCCTTTACTAATGGAGCAATTGCAGGAACTAGGGTTTATAAATCACGAAGATTTCAACTCGTCTAAAGAAGAAATTGAAGCTAAAATCCAAGATTATCAAGGTATCGTTATCCGTAGCCGATTCAAAATTGACAAAACATTTTTAGACAAAGCCACTAATTTGCAATTCATTGCGCGGGTTGGAGCAGGTTTGGAAAGCATTGATTGTGAGTATGCACTGAGCAAAAAAATCCAACTCATTGCCGCTCCAGAAGGGAATAGAAACGCTGTTGCCGAACACACCTTGGGCATGATTTTATCTCTTTTCAATAATTTGAATGTTGCCGATAGAGAAATAAAATCAGGACATTGGAACCGAGAAAGCAACCGTGGCCATGAACTCGACGGGAAAACCGTAGGCATTATCGGTTATGGGAATATGGGAAAATGCTTCGCCAAAAAACTTCGGGGTTTTGAAGTAGAAGTGTTGTGTTATGACATTCAGAAAAACGTTGGCGATAGCAATGCTAGACAAGTTTCGCTAGAAGAATTACAGCAAAAAACTGATGTGTTGAGTTTGCACATTCCCTGGACACCAGAAACGGATAAGATGGTAGATATTCATTTTATCCATGCTTTTGCAAAATCCTTTTGGATCATCAACACTTCAAGGGGAAAAAATATTGTGACATCAGACTTGGTTGTAGCGATGCAATCCAGAAAAATTCTTGGTGCCGGCTTGGATGTTTTGGAATATGAAAAACGGTCTTTTGAAACCCTTTTTCAAGAAAAGAATACACCTGAGGCTTTTCAATATTTATTGAATGCAAAAAATACAGTTCTTACGCCACATATTGCAGGCTGGACATTTGAAAGTCATGAACGATTGGCTCAAGTTATTGTAGACAAAATAAAAACGAAATATTTTTCAAATTAAATTTCATACGGTTGAAAACTAAATGATACGATTTTTCAATAATTATTTCATAATTTTACCCTAAACAAGTAATTATCAACCTATGGAAAACTCAAAACACGAAGAATTGAACACTCTCAGACCTATTCAGCAAGACAATAAAAAGATTGCCGCGGGACTTCTAGCGATACTTTTGGGACCTTTAGGAATTCATAAATTTCTTTTAGGGTATACTAATGAGGGGATAATATGGCTGGTAATTAGTCTTTGTACTTGCGGTGTAATAACCAGTGTTTTAGGGCTTATCGAAGGGATAATTTACCTAACAAAATCAGAACAAGAGTTTTACGAGACCTACCAAGCAAACAAAAAAGGGTGGTTTTAATAAAGGAAAAGCCCCATTTCTATTTAGAAACGGGGCTTTTTCATCTATTAATGATATGGGAATGTGATTATTCTTTTTCTGATAATTTTCTTTCCAGTTCAGCCTGAAATTCTTCCATCACTGGTTTTACGGTGCTGTCTGGAATATCGGATATTCTGATATACATTAAGCCATCGATAGCATTATTAAACAAAGGATCCACATTAAATGCAACCACTCGCGCATTTTGCTTGATGTATTTTTTTATCAAGACGGGCAAACGTAAAGATCCTGGTTCTAGTTCGTCGATAATTTTGTCAAATTTATTCAAATCGGCTTCTGCTTCATCAAATATAAAGTCTTTATCGGCATCTTTTAACTTCACTTTAAACGCTTTTTTCGGATGAATATATTGAGCGATATAAGGATCATAAAAATTAGATTTCATGAATTCAATCATCAGCGATTTTGAAAAATCAGTAAATTGATTGCTGATACTCACCCCGCCCAGCAGGAATTTATGCTCGGGATAACGCAAGGTAACGTGAATGATTCCTTTCCAAAGCAGAAAAAGTGGCATTGGTTTTTGTTGGTACTCTTTAATGATAAAGGCGCGCCCCATTTCAATGGATTTATGAAGCATGTCATGCAACTCTGGTTCAAATCGAAAAAGGTCATTAAGGTAAAAACCTTCAATTCCATATTCTGGAAAAATTTCGGCTCCTAAGCCCATCCTATAGGCACCCGCTATTTTCTTGGCATCGTCATCCCATAAAAACATATGGCGATAATGTTTGTCGAAAGTGTCAATATCAATAGATTCGTTGGTTCCTTCGCCCACTTCTCTAAAAGTAATTTCTCGTAATCGGCCTATCTCATGAAGTATATTAGGAATATCTTTTGCTTTGGCAAAAAACACTTCATAGTTTTTGCTTTGCAATAGCCTGCAATCACTTTCTCTCAAAGCATCCACTTCCTTAATCATACTTTCTTGACAAGCGGGGGTAACAATTGTTTTTGGATTTTTCGGAAGTTTTAAAGTTGGTGTTTGTAAAAAAGGTGTTTCCTTTTCGAAAGTATTGGCCAGCATATAGGTTTTTCGCCTCAAAAAATCCGAAAAGTCCTCAATAGAGGAGTATTCGTTTTGTTCTGCAACTGAAATCGGTTTTCCGATTCTAACCTTGATCACGCGGTGTTTTTGACTGAAAACTTCCGAAGGTAGTTTTGCAGTCCGCATTGTATCGCTAATTTTAGAAAGCATATAAAACAACCAACTGTTTTTGGCGTGAAAATAAATGGGAACAACAGGGACTTGTGCTTTTCTAATTACTTTAATTGCTCCTTCTTCCCAGGCTTTATCCACCACATGTTTGTCGTCTTTATAGGTAGAGACTTCTCCCGCAGGGAACATTCCCAATGGCTTCCCGTCACTTAAATGACGAAGTGTTTCCTTGATTCCCACCACGCTTGACTTAGCGTCTTTGTGGTTTTCGAAAGGATTCACAGGCATGATGTATTTTTTAAGAGGCTCAATTCTATGTAAAAGGAAATTAGCAATGATTTTGAAATTAGGCTCTCTTTCGAGCATTAATTTCAACAGTAAAACGCCGTCAATTCCTCCTAAGGGATGGTTTGAAATGGTTATATAGGCTCCTTCTTTAGGCAAACGTTTTAAATCTGCTTCCGGAATTTCGAAATTAATTTGCAAATCGTCTAGTATGGCATTCAAGAAATCGACATCTTTTAAATGTTTGGTTCTATTATATACTTTATTTAAAGTGGAAATTTTTAGTACTTTCATAAGCAACCAACCCGAAAAAGTACCTAAAACTCCGTACTTATCAGCTTTTATTGCTTTTGCTACTTCTTTAGCGGTTACTAAACCCATGTAATTTTGTTTATTGAGCGAAAAACAAAGATAGCAAAAAACTCCATTTTCTTTGTTTTTGGCCATCATTCTTTGAAGTTTTTATTACTTTTGGAACACAAAAAAATTCAATGAAAATCATTTCCTATAACGTCAACGGGATTAGATCCGCTATTTCTAAAGGATTTATAGACTGGTTACAACAAGCAAACCCGGATGTAATTTGCCTGCAGGAAATCAAAGCCACTCCAGATCAAATCCCAACATTAGATTTTGAACTTGCCGGTTACCCCTTTCATTATTGGTTTCCCGCTACTACAAAAGGGTATAGTGGGGTAGCAATTTTATCCAAAATAAAACCCAACAATGTGGTTTTTGGAACTGGAATCCCTCATATGGATTTTGAAGGAAGAAATATACGCGTCGATTTTGAGGACTTTTCGGTGATGAGTTTATACCTGCCATCAGGAACCAATATGGAAAGATTAGACCATAAGTTTATGTACATGGATGATTTTCAGAATTATATTAGCGAATTGAAAAAAGAAATTCCAAATTTGGTAATTTGTGGCGATTACAATATTTGCCATGAGGCAATTGATATTCACGATCCCATTCGAAATAAAAAAGTTTCGGGATTTTTACCCGAAGAAAGAGCATGGCTCGACGCTTTTATGAAAAATGGATTCATCGATAGCTTCCGATTTTTTAACAAAGAACCCGACAATTATACCTGGTGGACTGTTAGAGTACCCACCGCCAGAAGCCAAAACAAGGGCTGGCGCATTGATTATTGTTTGGTTAGCGCGCCTTTGAAACAAAAATTAAAAAGAGCCGTTATATTAAACGAAGCCAAACATTCTGACCACTGCCCGATTATGGTTGAAATAGAATAAAATAGTTCCAAATAACATTAAATGGTAATAAAATGATAAAAAAAATTTCCCTCGGATTGCTGATAATTGCACTTTCAACTTCTTGTGTTTCCAAGAAAATATACACTGATTTAGAAAGCAAATATGCCGATTTAAAAAAAGAAAACAGGAGCTTATCGGACGAAAACGACGATTTATTAAAAGCCAAAAGTCAACTCGAATTAGACCGTGATGCCCAAAATAAAGAGTTGGAAAAAATAAAATCCGAACGTGAAAAATTACAAGCTGATTATGCTGCTTTAAACAAGAAAATGGATGTTTTGCAGGATTCGTATACCGCTTTGGAAAAAAACAGCAATGAAGCTTTGAAAGCTAATTTGGCTAAAAACCGGGAATTATTAGAACAGTTGGAAGCCAAAGGAAAAGCATTGGCATCAGAACAAGAACGTTTGGATGCAAGCGGAAAAAGACTGAGCGAATTGGAAGCTTTGATAGCCGCCAAAGAAGCCAGCATGCGAAAACTCAAAGAAACACTTTCGAATGCCTTGAATGGTTTTGAAGGAAAAGGGCTGACGGTGGAGCAAAAAAATGGGAAGGTATATGTTTCCATGGAAAATAAATTGCTTTTCAAATCGGGAAGTTGGGCAGTTAATTCTGAAGGTAAAACAGCCGTTGTCGAAGTGGGGAAAGTATTGGGAGACAACCCGGATATTTCTGTCTTAATCGAAGGACATACGGATGATGATCCTTATGCAGGTTCTGGGCCCATTTCCGATAACTGGGATTTGTCCACAAAAAGAGCGACCGCAATTGTAGCCATTTTGAGTGAAAACAAAAGCATCAACAAGCAAAATCTAACTGCAGCCGGTAGAGGTGAATTTTCTCCTTTGGGAAGTAATACAACGGCGGAGGGAAAAGCCAAAAACCGTAGAATCGAAATTATTCTGACGCCAAGATTAGACGCAATCGCTGAAATGCTGAAAGATATCAATTAACTTTTTTATTCAAAGTCAAAAGTCATAAAGTCATAAAGATATTTCTTTATGACT
>CANHNG010000031.1 GCA_947461915.1 Flavobacteriaceae bacterium | reverse complement strand
TCTATAAGATAATCGAAGGCTTTCTCTAAATCGGTTTTGTTTTGGTCTGGCGTGTGGACAATTTCTAATGGAAAATGCGTTTCTTTATAATAATTGGCATCGAAACCGCGGTCGAAATCTCCCAATAAAACATCGACTTTTATTCCCAATTCCACGACGCGCCCCATGGCGGAGTCCAACACAATAACAAAAGGCGACCATTCGAGTAATTGTCCCAATAATTCGATGTTACAGGAAGCACCGTTAGCAATAATTAAAGCTGGTTCTTGGTCATCGCGGACAATATGGTGTGAAGACATTTGATTTCAGATTTTTGATTTCAGAATATAGAATTCAGAATTTTTGTAAATGTATGAAAAATCCAAAAATCAGAAAGAATTAGCTATTTATTGAATGACATAATTTGTAACATCAACTTCACTCAAAGAAAAATAACCTAAAGCATAATTTGCAGCATCAGTTGAGTTGACAATATTCCCTCTAACGGTTGCAGGAGGAGTTTGAAAAGGACTTCCACCTGCGGAACTACTGGCTATGGATATGATTTTGTTCATATAGTTGTAATAGGCCTCTGAGATTCCGTAATGAGTGATGTCAATACGAGTTCCTTGTTTTAAATCCTCGTCACTAAATCTCCAAGATTTTTGATTTCCGTTTGTGAACTTATCACCGATAACTCGAAAACGGGGTGATTTATAAATTTCAGGCATAAACTTTACCATATAGAAATTTTCAGCGATTGGATCTTTAAAATAAACTTCGATTCCATAATCCTTGCCCGAAAAACCACCATCGTTCTTTGGTTTAATCTCATCTATGGCAGTTACGGATTGCATGGTTTCGGTTGCAGTGTAGGTTTCTCCGTTATATATTACCGTTAGGGTATAAGTTTCCCCAATAATGGGCTTGAAATCGATGCATTTATACTCGCCTGTATTGGAAACTTCATTAAAAATATAAATTAAATCATCACTACTTTTAACTGAAACAGTTGCTCCTGAGACTATAGGAATCACATTACTGTAAAAACTGGTGGTGGTGGATAAAATAATTTTTTGTTCTGCTTCTGTGGTTCCTTTTTGCCAATTGATTGCTGCATCGACAACGAGTCTAGGTGAAGCAGTATCCAAATCTACATTAACTACTTCTTCACAACTCAATAAGAATAGTGTGAAAACGATCAGCGAAATATATTTTGAGATTTTCATAATTTTAGAATTTGAAATTATAACTTACGGATGGCACTGCTCCGAAAATGGACAACTTAACAGCTTCGTTTGCACCAGAGGTCTGGTTTTCCCTGAAGCTAATGGAAGCTGCGTTTTTTCGATTGTAGATATTGTAAATGCTAAATACCCATTCGCCTTGCCATCCTTTTCTTTTATTGGGTTTAGGAATGTAAGTTGCTGAGATATCTAAATGGTGGTATAAAGGTAGGTTGTTTTTGTTTCTTCGGCCATAGCTCGGAACAACGATTCCTTGATATTCATATTGGCCGTCCGGAAAAGTGACCGGTTGGCCCGACTGAAGAATGAAGTTGCCTCCGAAGGACCATTTTGGATTTAAACTATAATTGGCCGTTACAGCCAAATTATGTAATTTGTGATAGCCCGATTTATACCAATTTCCGTTGTTGATTCCGGATTCAGTTGGAGTTCTACCTGGAGTTTGTTGTTCGGAATTGGATAACGTATAAGCAATCCAACCGTTGAATCTCCCGGTATTTTTGCGAAGTATTAATTCTAAACCGTAGGTTCTCAATTGACCATTGAGCACGACTTGTTCGATGGCGTTGTTCGCAATTAAATCTGCGCCATCAATGTAGTCAATTCTGTTTTTAACTTTTTTGTAAAAACTTTCAATTTCTAAAGAATACATGTCGTCCTTGAAATTTCTAAAATAGCCAACGGCAACTTGATCTGCGATTTGAGGTTTTATGTATTGGTCGCTCGGGGTCCAAATATCCAATGGCATGGGTGAGGCCGTGTTTGAAACTAACTGCAGGTATTGCACCATTCGGTTATAACTTGCTTTTAACGAAGATTTTTCGTCTAATACATAAGAACTCGAAAAACGGGGTTCTAGGTTCGAAAAGGAAGTGATTACTTCACTATAGCCATAAGTTTTAGTGCCAATTGGAACTCCTTTTTCGTATATCTTGAGTCGGTCATCAAAAGTGACCGCTTGATTGTCTTTATATAAATTGATACTGGAAGCTCCCAATCTGTAAAATATACTATAGCGTAAGCCATATAAAAAAGACAATTTTTCAGTAGCTTGATGTTCTGCTTCAGCATAAATTGAATGTTCATAAGCATTTTTTTTATCTAGTTGACTGAAATTGATGCTTGAAGCTTCATCTATTGGTGCAATTGTTCCAGGATTGAATTTATAATAAATAGAATTTAAACCAAAATTCAATTTGATTTTGTCATTCATATAGTATTTTAAATCGTATTTCAAATTAAAGTTTTTAATGCTCGATTGCCAATCAAAACCGACAGAGGTAATGGTTAATCCATAATAATAATCACTAAAAATAGCGGAAACATTAGAAAATAATCGCTCTGAAAATATATGATTCCATCTTAAATTGAAGGTGCTGTTTCCGTATGTGTTTTGGAACTGTTCGCTTATGTTGAATAAATCCCTTCCAAAATAACTTGAAATATAAAGGCTATTGTTGTCGTTTAATTTATAATTTAATTTGGCATTTAAATCATAAAAGGAAGCCGAATTCTTATTACCTGCCAGTTTAAGGAACAAGTGAGCATAGGATGTTCTTGCTCCGATAAGGAATGAACCTTTATCTTTTACAATTGGGCCCTCGGCTAATAGGCGGCTGGAGATTAAGCCAATACCTCCATTTATATGAAAGGAGTTGTTATTCCCTTCTTTTTGGTAAATATCCAAAACCGATGAAGCTCTTCCTCCAAAACGAGCTGGAATACCACCCTTATATAACTTTAAATCTTTGATGGCGTCCGGATTAAATACGGAGAAAAAACCAAAAACATGGGACGAATTGAATATAGTTGCTTCATCCAATAAAATTAAATTTTGGTCTGCGCCTCCGCCACGAACGTTAAATCCGGATTGTCCTTCACCGGCACTTGTAACTCCTGGAAGCAATAAAATAGATTTCAAAATATCAGCTTCTCCCAAAACTACAGGCATTTTTTTGACGGTTGCCATAGTGAGTTTGTTAACGCTCATTTCGGGAGTTTTGATATTGGCACTTTTTTTATTGGCACTAACCACAACCTCCTGCAGCTGTTGCTCGCTACTTTTCAGTTTGAAACTTTTTTTAATGTTTTGCGATAATTGAATCTTTTCATCGATAGATTGGTAGCCTAAATAACTAACCTGTAAAGTGTAATCTCCTTTAGGAACTGTTATCGAATAAAAACCATATTCATTTGTAGTGACATTTGTTCTCAATTCTAGAATTGAAACATTTATACCAATTAGAGTTTCATTGCTGCTGGCATCGGTAATGGTTCCGCTTAGCGTAAATTTTTGCTTCGCTGTTTCACTAAAGCTCCTGTTTTGGGAAAAGGAAGTTAATGCAATTAAAAAAAATAGGAATACGGCAATAATTTTCTTTGAAATCATTTCTAAAATTTTAGGATGTAAATTTCGTTAAATAAAATGCAATTGGAGAGTAACAAATGTTAAAATGTTGTAAAGATAAAAAAGGCAACTGATTAGTTGCCTTTTTAATGGTAGAATTGAATACAAAAATCAGATTAGGCGATTTTTGCTAGAATTGTATTGAAGGTTTCACTTGGTCGCATTGCTTTGCTGGTTAATTCTGGATTGGGTTGGTAGTGACCTCCAATTTTTTGAGGTTTTCCTTGCGATCCAATTAATTCCGCATTGATTTTAACTTCGTTTTCATTAAATGCTGTCGCAATAGGAGTGAAGATGGTTTTTAAATCTCCATCTTTAGTTTGTGCCGCTAAAGCCTCCGCCCAATACATCGCCAAGTAAAAATGAGATCCTCGATTGTCAATTTGACCCACTTTACGGGCTGGAGATTTATCATTCGCCAAGAATTTTTCAGTGGCAACGTCTAGCGTTTCTGCCAGAATAAGTGCTTTTGAGTTTTTTAAAGTCTGTCCTAAATGTTCCAATGAAGCACCCAAAGCTAGAAATTCCCCAAGAGAATCCCAACGCAAATACCCTTCTTCTGTAAATTGTTCTACGTGTTTAGGGGCCGAGCCACCTGCACCTGTTTCAAATAATCCACCGCCATTCATCAATGGAACAATAGATAACATCTTGGCTGAAGTTCCTACTTCTAATATTGGAAATAAATCGGTTAAATAATCACGCAGTACGTTCCCTGTTACGGATATGGTGTCCAGTCCTTTTATGATTCTTTCCAATGTGAAGTTCGTGGCTTCGATAGGATTAAGAATTCGGATGTCTAGCGCTGTAGTGTCGTAATCTTTTAAATATTGGGTTACTTTTTTGATTAATTCCCTGTCGTGAGCCCTATTTTCATCCAACCAGAAAACGGCTGGAGTATTGGACAAACGGGCTCTGTTTACGGCTAATTTTACCCAGTCTTGAATAGGGGCATCTTTTGCTTGACACATTCTGAAAATATCTTTCGCCTCAACAGTTTGTTCCATTAAAATGTTTCCATTGGTGTCAACAACACGAACAACGCCGTCAGCACTCATTTGGAAAGTCTTGTCATGGGAACCATATTCTTCCGCTTTTTGCGCCATCAAACCTACGTTTGGTACACTTCCCATAGTGGTTGGGTCAAAAGCACCGTGTTTTTTACAGAAATCAATGGTGGCTTTATAAATTCCGGAGTAACATCTGTCCGGGATAATCGCTATAGTATCTTGTTGTTTTCCTTCCTTATCATACATTTGTCCTGAAGTACGAATCATGGCCGGCATGGAAGCATCCACAATTAAGTCTGAAGGAACATGAAGATTGGTAATTCCTTTTTCGGAGTTTACCATGGCCAATGCCGGACCATTTGCTATCGCTTGGTTGATTGCAGTTTCCACTTCAGTCTGCATCGGATGTCCCGCAATTTTTGCGTACACATCACCCAAACCGTTTCTGGTATCAATACCTAATTCATTGAATAAGGTTGCGTATTTTTCGAAAACATCTTTGAAGTACACTTCTACAATGGCTCCAAAAATGATCGGGTCAGAGACTTTCATCATCGTGGCTTTCAAGTGAACCGAAAGCAATACGTTTTGTTCTTTGGCTTTTTGGATTGTTTTGGCAACAAAACTTTTCAAAGCGTTCAAGTGCATTACGGAACTGTCAATAATTTCTCCAGATTTTAAAGGCGTACTCGCTTTTAAAACTGTGGTTGAACCATCTTTGCCTACAAATTCTATTTTTACATCAATAGCATCCGCAATGGTGATTGATTTCTCACTTCCATAAAAATCACCGGTTTCCATAGACGCCACTTGTGTTTTTGATTCAGACGACCAAGCTCCCATAGAATGCGGGTTGGCTTTCGCATAATTTTTAACCGCTTTTGGCGCTCTACGATCAGAGTTCCCTTCACGCAAAACCGGATTTACGGCTGAACCCAATATTTTGGAATATTTTGCTTTTATTGCTGTTTCCTGATCATTTGCAGGTTCCTCAGGAAAATTGGGTACTGCATAACCGTGAGATTGTAGTTCTGCAATAGCCATTTTTAATTGGGGTACTGATGCGGAAACATTTGGTAATTTTATGATATTTGCTTCTGGAGTGGTGGCTAATTTTCCCAATTCAGACAAGGCGTCTTCCACTTTTTGGTCCTCTTTTAAAAACTCTGGAAAGTTGGCCAATATTCTTCCTGCAAGAGAAATATCCCTAGTTTCAATTTCAATATCCGAAGTTGCTGTAAATGCTTGAACAATTGGTAAAAAGGAGTATGTTGCTAACAATGGGGCTTCGTCTGTAAGCGTGTAAAAAATTTTAGATTTTGTTGACATTTTAATAAAAATAGTTTTAATATTTATTTTTGGGATACAAATGTAAGAAAAACGTTTTCGTAAAAGGGACTCCCCTCCCGAATATGTTTGGTTTTAGGAGAAAAATTACGGAATACTTATTTTTTATTTTCCTGAAAGCGAATTGTTGAAAATTGAGTTCTTTTTTTATCGAAATCAAAATACAAAGGATTCAACTAAAAGGGGGTGTAAATTTTTTTATAACAAAAGCCCGATTTTTATCCAAAAAAAACTCCCAAACAGGTTGGGAGTTTTATTAAGAAGCGATAGTTGACTATCTTCTTTTATCTCTAATTTTGGCTTTTTTACCAGTAAGTTCTCTAAAGTAGAAAATTCTAGCTCTACGAACATGACCTTTTTTGTTGATTTCAATTTTTTGCAAAGCTGGCAAGTTTACCGGGAAGATACGTTCTACACCAACTGAACCTGACATTTTACGAATAGTGAAAGTTTCTGTGTTTCCAGAACCTCTTCTTTGAATAACAACACCTTTAAAAAACTGTGTTCTTGTTTTTTCACCCTCTTTAATTTCATAGAAAACTGTGATGGTATCACCAGCTCCGAATACAGGGAAATCTTTTCTTGTTACAAATTCGTCTTGAACGAATTTCATTAAATCTGCCATTTTATTTTTTATTATGGTTTTAAAAAGAGCAACATTCACGGATTTCGCCAGAGGTTGGTCTAATGAGCGTGCAAAACTAAAAAATAATTATGAATTATGAATTATGAATTATGATTTTTTTTCATCAAGTAAATCCGGACGTCGATTCTTAGTGTGTTCATAAGCCATATCCTCTCTCCATTTGTCGATTTTTGCAAAATTCCCACTAGTTAAAACTTCGGGAACTTTCCAGCCTTTGTAGTCGGCAGGTCTAGTATATATAGGTCCCGACAATAAATCATCCTGAAAACTATCTGTCAATGCAGAGGTTTCATCACTCAAAACTCCAGGAATCAGTCGTATTAAGGTATCGCACAAAACCAAGGCTCCTAATTCTCCGCCAGACAAAACATAATCGCCAATTGATATTTCCTTGGTAATAAAATGGTCTCGAACGCGTTGATCCACCCCTTTATAATGACCGCAAAGAATAATGATGTTTTCATACATTGACATTGTGTTGGCCATTTTTTGGTTCAAGGTTTTTCCATCAGGTGACATGTAAATGATTTCGTCGTACGTTCTTTCGCTTTTCAAATGCGTGATGCAATCGTCAATAGGTTGAATGTTCATTACCATTCCAGCGCCGCCGCCATAGGGATAATCATCCACACTTTTTTGTTTGTTGGTCGTGTAATCCCGTAAATTGTGAATGTGAACTTCTACAATTCCTTTGTCGATGGCGCGCTTCATCATTGAGGCCTCAAAAGGACTTCGCAGCAATTCGGGGAGGACAGTAATAATATCAATGCGCATAATTGAGTTTCTAGGTTGCAAAGGTACAAAGTTTGAAGATTGAAAAGTTCAAGGTTTTCAAATTTTCAAATTCTCTATTTAATTCGTAAATTTGCCATTCAATAAAAAACAATAAAAATGGAAAACGGAATATATGCTAAATTCAACACCGCAAAAGGTTCGATTTTAGTAAAACTAACACACGATTTAACTCCAGGAACTGTAGGGAATTTTGTAGCTCTAGCAGAAGGAAATATGGAGAATAAAATAAAACCTCAAGGGGTAAAATTCTATGATGGATTAAAATTTCATAGAGTTATTCCAGATTTTATGATTCAAGGAGGTTGCCCTTTAGGAACCGGAACTGGAGATCCAGGATACAAGTTTGATGATGAGTTTCATCAAGATTTACGTCACGATGCACCAGGTGTTTTGTCAATGGCAAACTCAGGTCCGGGAAGCAACGGTTCTCAATTTTTCATCACGCATATTGCCACGCCTTGGTTGGATAACAAACACACTGTTTTTGGAAATGTAATTGAAGGACAAGATGTTGTTGACGCCATTGCTCAAGGTGATGTTTTGGAATCGGTTGAAGTCATCAGAGTAGGTGAGGAAGCTAAGAATTGGAATGCCATTGAGGCTTTCGTAGGTTTGAAAGGGGCTCGTCTAAAACGCGATGCGGCTTTAAAAGCAGAATCAGAAGCAAAAATGGAAAAACTAGCGGCCGGTTTCGAAAAAACAGAAAGTGGTTTGCGTTACCAATTCATCCAAAAAGGAGAAGGAAAACAAGCAGAAGCTGGAAAAACAGTTTCGGTTCACTACGAGGGCTCATTAGAAAATGGAAAAGTTTTTGATTCTTCTTATCCAAGAAAAAAACCAATCGAATTTAGATTAGGTCAAGGTCAAGTTATCGAAGGCTGGGATGAAGGAATTGCCTTGTTGAGAGTGGGAGACAAAGCCCGTTTCGTTATTCCATCCGATTTAGGATACGGACCAGCAGGAGCAGGAGGGGCAATTCCACCAAACGCTACCTTGATTTTTGACGTAGAATTAATGGACGTTAAATAATAGTTTTCAGTGTTCAGTCGCAGTTTGCAGAATTGAGCAATCGAATTCATTTAGAATCCCAAAGCGAAAGTTTTGGGATTTTTTTTTGTATCAAGTCGAGCGCAGTCGAGATGGTGCATAGGTCTAGTCTACGCTCGACTTGACAAATATTGTAGTGCTTTTTTATTTCCACTTAATATTACAACCCATACTCGGTTTTTGGGTGGGATTTATAACTCGGTTATAAATCACGCCATCAAGGGCGCCACGTAAATCACTTCCGCTTAACGGAATGCCATTTCACGGTCTGCTGTCGTCGAGTTGCCCGCGATAGACCAATTTGTTTTGATTGTCAAAAAGGAAGAAATCTGGCGTGCAGGCTGCACCATACTCTTTGGCAACTTCCTGTTTTTCATCATACAAATAAGGAAATTCAAAGTTGTTTTCGAATGCAAATTTGGTCATTAATTCAGGGGAATCTTGAGGAAAATTCAACACGTCATTACCGGAAATTGCGACAATGCCAATGCCTTGTACGCGATAATCATTGGCAATTCGCACCACTTCGCGAATAACATGATGCACAAACGGACAGTGATTGCATATAAACATGACAAGAGTTCCTTTTACACCTTTTATATCTGCAAAACAAAAAGAATCATCAGCAGAATTGGTATCTTTTAAATAAAACTCGGGAGCAGTAGTTCCGAGCGGAACCATATTTGAAGCAGTTTTGGACATCAGAATAGTATCTACGTTTTTTTGTTTAAATTTAACAAAAAAAGTCCAGAAATCGAAAGGTTTTTGGACTTAAGCAGGTTGGGTTAGTTCGTTTTTTAATTAAATATCGTCAAATTCGATATCGGTAAAACTTGATGTTGAAGGTGTTTCGTCTTCTTCTGATTTTTCAGGGGAATACTCTTTTTTGAAATCTTTTTGGTGTCTTTCAGAAATTACTTCTTCGCCTTTGTGATTCAAAACATAGGAAGTCAATTCTTCTAAAATTTCAGCAAAAGCGGCAAAATCTTCTTTATACAAATATATTTTGTGTTTCTTGAAGTGAAAAGAGCCATCTAATTCAGTAAACTTTTTACTTTCAGTAATAGTAATATAGTAATCATCGGCTTTTGTGGCTCTAACATCAAAGAAATAAGTTCTTCTTCCGGCACGTAAAACCTTCGAAAATATCTCTTCTTTTTCTAACATATCATTTTCTCTCATAATCTTTCTGTCTATTTAGTATTCTTAATCATTAATCAAAAATCTAAAAAATAGTTGTATTAAACAACAATTACTCCAATTCTTTTTCAGAAAGTTGTTTCGTGTATAAGGCAGCATAGTAGCCTTCGAGATTTATCAATTGATTATGAGAACCTTGTTCCAAAATTTTTCCCTCATCAAGGATGATGATTCTATCTGCATTTTTTGCTGAAGAGACTCTATGACTGACTATAATTGTGGTTTTGTCTTTGCAAATTTCCTGCAAATTCTTCAAAATTGTTTCTTCGGTTTCGGTATCTACAGCTGACAAACAATCGTCAAAAAGCAAAATTTTAGGATTTTTAATAATTGCTCTTGCTATTGAAACGCGTTGTTTTTGTCCGCCGGAAAGCGTAATACCTCTTTCACCAAGAATGGTATCATATTGGGTATTGAATCCCATAATATTGTCATGAACCACAGCACTTTTTGCGGCAGCTTCCACTTCCTCATCGGTAGCGTTTTCTTTGCCAAACTTGATGTTATTTTTTACGGTATCTGAAAACAAAAAAGCATCTTGTGGCACAATCCCGATGCTGTTTCGTATATCATATAAGTTTAAGCTGCTAATTTCTTTTCCATCAATGGTGATGCGACCTTCGGTTGTGTCATACAAACGAGAAATCAACGAAACAATAGTTGATTTTCCGGAACCTGTTTTTCCCAGAATGGCCAAGGTTTCTCCCTTGTGTACTGTAAAAGATACATTTTCAAGTGCTTTTATGAGCGTGTCCACATAGGTGTAGCTTACATTCTCAAAAGAAATAGCACCTTCAATAATTGATTTCTCTTGATTTTTATTATGTATTTCCGGTTCGA
>CANHNG010000030.1 GCA_947461915.1 Flavobacteriaceae bacterium | reverse complement strand
ATCATGATGACGATAAGCCTTCTACTATTTTTGAAAGAATAAGGGCGAAATTTCGTAAAAATAAATTTAAAAAATAAAACTGGTTTTATAGTAGATTAATGAAAGAAGATAATAAACACACCATTTTAATCACTGGAGGAGCTGGATTTATAGGGTCTAATCTTTGTGAATATTTTTTAGCCAAAGAATATAAAGTGATTTGTTTGGATAATTTTGCAACAGGACACAAGCATAATTTGAAGGGTTTTAGTAATGATGCCAACTTTCGTTTGATTGAAGGCGATATTCGTAATGTTATGGATTGCCAAAATGCAGTTCAAGGAGTGGACTATGTTTTGCATCAAGCTGCTTTAGGTTCTGTACCCCGTTCTATTGAGGATCCTATGACAACTAATGACGTCAATGTTTCTGGTTTTTTGAATATGCTCGTGGCCTCTCGAGATGCTAAGGTAAAACGATTTGTATATGCGGCGAGCTCCTCAACCTACGGAGATTCGGTAGGATTGCCGAAAGTAGAAGAGGTGATTGGGAAACCGCTTTCGCCTTACGCCATAACTAAATATGTAAACGAATTGTATGCGGAGATTTTTAGTCGTACCTATGGTTTAGAAACAATTGGTCTGCGTTATTTTAATGTTTTCGGGAGAAAGCAGGATCCCAACGGAGCGTACGCAGCAGTAATTCCAAAATTTGTGATGCAGTTAATACAGCAGGAAAGTCCAAAAATAAATGGTGATGGAAACTATTCCCGTGATTTCACTTACATCGATAATGTGATACAAATGAATGAATTGGCCATGACCACAACTAATTCAGAAGCGATAAATACAGTCTACAATACGGCTTATGGCGATAGGAATACCTTGAACAATTTGGTAGATTATTTGAAGAAATCCTTGTCTCAATACGACCCAAAAATAGCTAATATTGCGGTGGAATATGGTCCTAACAGGGTGGGAGATATTTCTCATTCCTTGGCAAGTATTGAAAAAGCGAAAACATTGTTGGGGTATAATCCGCAGTTTTCCATGAAAGAAGGATTGAAAGAAGCAGTAAAATGGTACTGGGAGAATTTAAAGTAGTAATTAGGATGTAGATCCAAAAAATAGAATAGAAATGAAAATAACAAAAATTTGTTGCATTGGCGCAGGATACGTAGGAGGTCCAACAATGGCCGTTATTGCACAAAAATGCCCACACATCCAAGTTACAGTAGTCGATTTGAATGTAGAACGAATTGCAGCTTGGAATGACAAAAACGCTGATAATATTCCTATTTATGAACCAGGATTAAGTGCTATTGTTGCTGATACTAGAGGAAAAAATTTGTTTTTTTCTACGGATGTAGATAAGGCAATCGATGAGGCCCAAATCATCTTTATATCCGTAAATACGCCAACTAAAACATACGGAAAAGGGAAGGGAATGGCAGCCGATTTAAAATATATTGAATTGTGTGCCAGGCAAATTGCCAAAATCGCCAAAGACAATAAAATTGTGGTTGAGAAATCAACCCTGCCAGTAAGGACCGCTGAAGCCATAAAAAGTATTTTAGATAATACAGGCAATGGGGTACAGTTCCAAATTCTTTCCAATCCCGAGTTTCTTGCAGAAGGAACCGCCGTGGAAGATTTATTAAGTCCTGACAGAATATTGATAGGGGGAGATACCTCAACAGAAGGACAAAAAGCGATACAATCTCTTGTAGATGTCTATTCCAATTGGGTAGCTCCCGAAAAAATATTGACTACCAACGTGTGGTCGTCTGAATTGTCAAAATTGACAGCCAATGCTTTTTTGGCACAAAGAATATCCTCTATAAATGCCTTGTCGGAACTTTGTGAAAAAACGGGTGCCAACATTAACGAAGTGGCAAAAGCCATCGGGATGGATAGCAGAATAGGCCCCAAATTCCTAAAAGCATCTGTTGGATTTGGTGGTTCTTGTTTTCAAAAAGACATATTGAACTTGGTTTATATTGCCAAATCCTATGGGCTGAACGAAGTGGCTGATTATTGGGAACAGGTAATTATCATGAACGACCATCAGAAAAAGCGTTTTTCCAATACAATAGTAAAAACCTTATACAACACAGTTGCCGATAAAAAAATTGCATTCTTGGGTTGGGCTTTCAAAAAAGACACTAACGATACCAGAGAATCTGCTGCGATTTATGTTGCCAACGATTTAATTAACGAACAGGCAAAAATTGCTGTTTTTGATCCAAAGGTTTCCCGTAAAAAAATATTAGGTGATTTGGATTATTTAGAAACCAGAACTTCAGAAAACAATTCCAATAGTATAATTTCATTTGACGATCCCTATGAAGCCTGTAAAAATGCGCATGCTATAGCGGTACTAACCGAGTGGGATGAGTTTGCGCATTATGACTGGCAAAAAATTTATGATGCCATGCAAAAACCAGCTTTTGTTTTTGATGGGCGAAACATACTCAATGAATCGGAACTGAAAGCCATTGGATTTGTTTACCAAGCCATAGGTTCCTAAATCAATAACTGGTGTATAATTTAAAATGAGATATTTTATTATTTCAATACAAATCACTGGATGAATTGGTATGTAATTTATACAAAGCCTAAGTGGGAGAAAAAAGTCGCCGAACAGCTAAAACAGGCCGGCATCGAATGTTATTGTCCTTTAATTACACAGATGCGACAATGGTCCGATAGAAAAAAAAAGGTAGAAGTGCCGCTTTTTAATTCCTATGTTTTTGTCCAATTAGCGGAATCCGACAGGAATTCAGTCTTTCTTTCTTCTGGGGTAGTACGGTATTTGTTTTGGTTAGGGAAACCCGCAATGGTTCGAGATACAGAAATTGAAACCATAAAAAGCTGGCTAACTGGACCCAATAGTGACAGTGTTTCAGTTGTTCCTTATCAAGTTGGCGAAAGGATAAAAGTAGCTTCAGGACCTTTTTCCAATCAGGAAGCTATTGTACAAGAAGTAAGCAAAACGCATTATGTACTTGTTTTGGAATCCTTAGGATGTGTCTTAAAAATGAATATAAAAGGGAGTAAAAATCCCATAGAATCAATATAAAGCAATAGAATTTTCCATGAAAAACATATTAATTACCGGTGGTGCAGGTTTTATAGGGTCTCACGTTCTAAGACGATTTGTCACTAAATACAGCAACTACCATATTTATAATCTGGATGCCCTTACATATGCTGGGAATTTGGAAAATCTAGTAGACATAGAAAAAGCATCCAATTATACCTTCATAAAGGGCGATATTACCGATGAAGTTTTTATTTCGGATTTATTCGAAAAACATCAATTTGATGGGATCGTCCATTTAGCTGCAGAATCGCACGTAGATCGTTCTATCGAAGATCCTATGGCTTTTGTGAGAACGAATGTGATAGGAACGGTTAATTTGCTCAATGCCGCTAGGAAAATTTGGGATAACAACTTCGAAGAAAAACGATTTTACCACGTCAGTACCGACGAGGTTTATGGTTCTTTAGGAACAAAGGGTTTGTTTACAGAAACTACCCCCTACGATCCGAATTCGCCCTATTCGGCCTCTAAGGCGAGTTCCGATCATTTTGTGAGAGCCTATGGGGAAACCTATGGTTTGCCTTCTGTGATTACCAATTGTTCTAACAATTATGGACCCAACCACTTTCCTGAAAAACTGATTCCATTATTTATCAATAATATCATCAACAACAAACCGCTACCCGTTTATGGTGACGGCAATTACACCCGAGATTGGCTGTTTGTGAAAGATCATGCCGTAGCCATTGATTTGGTTTTTCACCAAGGAAAAAATCATGAGACCTACAACATTGGAGGTTTTAATGAATGGAAAAATATTGATTTGGTAAAAGTGCTGTGCCAAATTATGGATACGAAATTAGGAAGAGTAGCAGGAAAATCAGCTGAATTGATAACGTACGTAAAAGACAGGCCAGGACACGATTTGCGTTACGCTATCGATGCCTCAAAAATAAACCGAGAATTAGGATGGAAACCTTCCGTGACTTTTGAGCAGGGATTAGAAATAACCATAGACTGGTATCTCCAGAAT
Organism: Flavobacteriaceae bacterium; assembly: GCA_947461915.1. GTDB lineage: Bacteria > Bacteroidota > Bacteroidia > Flavobacteriales > Flavobacteriaceae > Flavobacterium. Next base: position 6,568 of record CANHNG010000030.1, on the reverse strand, counting down.
CAGGAGTGGTTGAATCATGTTACTTCCGGTGAATATGCCGCTTATTACAAAAAACAATACGTTTAATAATGGATATAAAACACGTATTTTTATCATAAAACGCTATTTTTTATAGCCTTACGCCTGGTAAAAATATTATAGAAGGCTATGGAAAAAAGCTAAAATTTTTTAAAAAAACAGAAAAATCATCTTAACATTTTCGTAAAGTTAAAAATGTTTGGATGAAATTTTAGCGACGAATTTAACAGATTTAAATAATTTACCATGGCAAATATTTAAACAGTTTTTTTATATTTTATTTAAACTCCATTTTCAATTTAGTTTTCAAATCATATTCCCTAAAAGATTAGTCTTTCTTCTGCTGTATTACTTTGAGGTAAATCAATTATTTTTTTTAATTTTTTAATATTACGGTAATCCGGATTGTTATTATTTATATTCGGATATGTCACTATGCATTTGGAATTTAATAAATTAATTGTTTTTAAAAGTTAGAAATAATAGTTGAAATACGGAAAACCATAAACTATTGGTTTTATTTACGTTAGGCTTTTTTTGTTAAAATTTAAATTATAATAAGATGTTAACGAAATATTAATGCAAATAAATAAACATTTTGTGGTTATATTTACGCGCCAGATTATGCTATTTTCCAATTCGCAATGTGAGTTGGAGAAGCGAAGCTATGAAAAGACTTTAGTAAAAAGTAAAAATTAGTTGATACTAAATGGAAACAAACATAAAAATTGCAGTTATTGGTTTGGGTTACGTTGGCTTGCCTCTGGCACGATTATTTGCCACTAAACATGCTGTCGTAGGATTTGACATCAATCAGGCTAGAGTAACTTCACTTCAATCAGGCATCGACACGACACTAGAAATAGATGACGAAGCCCTACAAAAAGTCTTACTCAAAAAATCAGACACTTCCATTGGTTTATATTGTACAACTGCTTTGGATGACATAGCCGATTGTAATTATTATATCATCACAGTTCCTACCCCCGTGGACAAAAACAACCGACCTGATTTGACGCCTTTGTACAAGTCAAGTGAAACCGTTGGCAAAGTATTGAAAAAAGGTGATATTGTTATTTATGAATCGACAGTTTATCCAGGAGTTACTGAGGAGGAATGTGTGCCAGTATTGGAAAAAATTTCGGGATTGCGATTTAATGTTGATTTTTTTGCGGGCTATTCGCCAGAACGAATCAATCCAGGGGACAAAGAACACACCGTTGAAAAAATATTAAAAGTAACTTCAGGTTCTACTCCTGAAATTGGTCAAAAAGTAAACGAATTATATCAGACGGTAATCACTGCAGGCACGTATCTCGCACCCACAATCAAAGTGGCGGAAGCGGCCAAGGTAATTGAGAATTCACAGCGCGACATCAACATTGCTTTTGTCAATGAATTGGCGAAAATATTCAATTTAATGAACATTGATACGCATGCTGTTTTGGAAGCAGCAGGAACCAAATGGAATTTTTTGCCTTTCAAGCCTGGATTGGTTGGTGGCCATTGTATCGGGGTTGATCCCTATTATTTGGCACAACGTGCCCAGGAATTTGGGTATCATCCCGAAATCATTTTGGCTGGAAGACGGTTGAATGATAGTATGGGAGAATATGTAGCTTCACAGGTGGTAAAACTGATGATTAAAAAAGGGATTGTGGTGAATGGTGCTAAGCTTTTGATGTTGGGTATTACCTTCAAGGAAAACTGTCCCGATGTGCGCAACACTAAAATTGTGGATGTAATCACCGCATTAACCGATTATGGTATAATAGTAAGTATTTATGATCCATGGGCTAATCCTGAAGATGTTCAAAACGAATATCATTTGACAACAACCACGGACTTACCCCATCAAAAATTTGACGCACTCGTTTTGGGTGTGGCACACCAAGAATTTTTGGACTTGGATTTAACCCAATTGCAAAACTCCAATAGTTTATTGTATGATGTGAAAGGGGTTTTGGGCAAAGAGGTAGACGGGAGATTGTAATAGGATTTTAAAAAGTAATGGCAAAGACAATAAAATAAGTTTAAAAGAAATATGGAGAACTACATCATCGCTATTGAAGCTTCTATTGCTGCAGGAAAAGTGATTATGGAGATATACGAAAAAGATTTTCAAATCGATTTCAAAAATGACAATTCCCCCTTGACCGAGGCAGATACTGCTGCCAATACTATAATTATGGACTATCTTAAAAAGACAAATATCCCCATAATTAGTGAAGAAAATAAGCAAATATCCTATACAATACGAAAAGAATGGACTTCTTGTTGGATAGTGGATCCTTTAGATGGAACTAAGGAATTTATTAAAAAAAACGGTGAATTTACAGTAAATATAGCATTGGTTAAAAAGGGCCTACCTGAATTTGGGGTTATTTATGTTCCAGCAACCGGCCTGCTTTATTTTGGAGATGTGTCTCGACAAAAAGCCTTTCGAATAGATATAAAACATGCTAGTTATACTATTTCAGATCTATTGGAAAATGCATCAGAAATCCAGCCTCAACAAAACTTAAATACAATAAGAGTAGTTGGGAGTAGGTCTCACATGAATCAGGAGACATTAGATTTTGTTGAAAATCTGAGACAAAAAAGCCAAAAGGAAATTGAAATGGTTTCTAAAGGGAGTTCCTTGAAATTTTGCTTGGTTGCGGAGGGAAATGCCGATGTTTATCCAAGATTTGCACCCACAATGGAATGGGACACTGCAGCTGGACAGGCAATTTGCATGGCTACGGGTCTTAAGGTTATAGATAATAGTACCAATTTGGAAATGCAATACAACAAAGAAAATTTACTAAATTCTTATTTTTTAGTTTCAAATGAAAGATAACTCTCGTAAAAGACATACCGTCAAAGCAATCACTTGGAGAATAGTGGGAACCATTGATACCATGTTTTTAACCTGGCTAATTTCTGGTGACCCAATGATTGGTTTTAAAGTGGGTATTTCTGAGGTGTTGACAAAATTGATTTTATATTATTTTCACGAGAGAGTATGGTTTAGTTTAAATTTATCTAAAGACGGCAGATTTTTGGAGAGTCACAAACGACATTTGGCCAAATCCATTTCTTGGCGATTTTTTGGGTCATTAGACACTATGTTTTTGGCATGGTTAATTTCTGGAAATCCCTTGATTGGCTTTAAAGTTGCTAGTTTTGAGGTGGTCACAAAAATCATTTTATATTATTTACACGAACGAGTTTGGTATAAATCAAGATTTGGTTTATCAAGAGCTGAAAAAATAAATATATGAGTAATATTTTTGAAGAGTATTTTTCAATCACAAGGGAGATGCGAAACAAAAGAAATAATCATTCTTCTTTTGTATTTTGGTTTACAGGCCTTTCAGGATCAGGAAAATCTACTATTGCCAACAAGCTTGAAGAAGCCTTGCATCAAAATTATTTTCAAACCTATACTTTAGATGGCGACAATATTCGAGGTGGAATTAATAAAGGACTTAGTTTCACGGCAGAAGATAGACAAGAAAATTTAAGACGTATTGGAGAAATTGCCAAAATCTTTGTAGATGCGGGTATAGTAACCATAGCTTCTTTTGTTTCTCCATTGGAGATAGATAGAAAATTAGTGAGGGATATTGTAGGAAATGAAGATTTTATAGAAATATTTGTAGATACTTCACTCGAAGAATGCGAGCGTAGGGATGTAAAAGGCTTGTATAAAAAAGCAAGAGCTGGTCAAATTAAAAATTTTACAGGTATAGATTCACCCTATGAAAATCCTTTAAATCCAGACATAATTATAAAAACAGAATTTGAAACCGAAGATGAAGCGGTGCAAAAAATAATGTTTTTTGTAAAAGAGAAATTTGAATTATGAAACGTTATATAAAAAAAATAAAACCCCTTTTGGTAAAAATTATCCATAAAAAGAAAGTTATACAAAAAGCCAATCTTTTTATCATTGGGGCTCAAAAATGTGGTACTTCTACTCTTTTTGATAATTTAGTTAAGCATAAAAATATTTTCGGGGGAGAAATTAAGGAAAAAAATTTTTTTAGCCATGAAGATTTGTTTAAAAAAGGAATAAATTCATATCACAATATGTATCCTAAATTATCCATATATAATACATTGCCAAAAAATAGCTATTTTTTAGATGCTTCACCATCTTATTTAGCACATAAAGAAGTGGCGGATAGAATATACAAGTATAATCCTAATGCAAAATTTGTTGTAATGATGCGTAATCCAGTCGATAGAGCTTTTTCTGCTTGGAATATGTATCGGCAAATGAATCTTTTAAACGATAATGAAAAAATTAAACTTTTTAATACCCATGTTAAAGGGTCTTCAAAAGATAGAGAGAGTAAATTTAGGTCATTAATCCACTTAGAAAAATTCCCTACTTTTGAAGAGATGGTTCAAGACGAATTAGATGATTTTTCGACTGATTCGTCCAAATTTCCAGGAATTCTATCCAGAGGTATCTATTTTGATCAAATTGAATATTATTTCAAACTTTTTGATCCAGGTCAGTTTTATTTCATTTTTGCAGAAGAGTTTAAAGTAAATAAGGCACAAATTTTAAATGATTTATTGAAGTTTTTGAAGCTAGATAAAGGCTTACAAAGTAAAAAATTGAATGATACTCATATAAGGGAGTATAACGATAAACTAGTTCAAGAAACTAGAGATAAATTAATAACATTTTATGCACCTCATAACGAGAAATTATTTGTTTTAATAAATAAAAAAATTAATTGGTCTAAATAATGATAAATGTTACCCAAACGTTTTTTCCTCCATTGGAAGAATACCAATTACAGCTCGAAAGAATCTGGAAAAACAGATGGCTCACTAATAGGGGTGAATTAATAATAGAGTTAGAAGAGCAACTTAAAAACTATCTTTCTGTTTCTAATATTCTCATTATGAATAATGGAACCATTCCTATTCAAATTGCCTTAAAATTATTAGGAAAAGGAGGTGAAATTATCACTACACCTTTTAGTTATGTGGCCACTACAGCAGCTATTGTTTGGGAAAACTGCACACCTGTTTTTGTTGACATTCATCCAGAATATTTAACTATTGATGAAACAAAAATTGAAGCAGCAATTACTTTGAAAACTACTTGTATCTTAGCAACCCATGTTTTTGGTAATCCTTGTAATATTGAAGTGATTGAAAGTATTGCCAAAAAACACAATCTTAAAGTGATTTATGATGCTGCCCATTGTTTTGGGGTGCAATACAAAGGAAAAAGCATTTTTGAATATGGAGATGTAAGTACCTGTAGTTTTCATGCTACTAAATTATTTCACACCGGAGAAGGTGGGGCTATTTTTTGTAAAGATGCAGAATTAAGAAAAAAAATATATTACAGTCATAATTTTGGACATAATGGTCCATTAGATTTTCATGGACTAGGTATTAATGGTAAGATTAGTGAGTTGCAGGCTGCAATGGGATTAGCCGTATTACCATATATGGATCTAATACTGAATGAAAGAAAAATAGTAGTTTGTTTTTATGATGAAAATTTAAATTTTTCAAAAGTTCAAAAACTTAGAATTAGAAATAATACCAAGTGGAATTATAGTTATTATCCTATTTTGTTTGAAACAGAGCAAATTTTAGTAAAGGTGCAAAAGCAACTTAATGAGAATCAAATTTTCCCAAGAAGGTATTTTTATCCGTCTTTAAATACCATAGAATATACTAAAAGTGCTGAAATGCCCTTTTCTGAGACTATTGCTTCAAGAATACTATGTTTGCCGCTATATACTAACTTAAATTTAAAAGAATTAGAATTAATTACAAGTATTATAAATTCAACTTCTTGTATATGAAAAAGGTTTTTATATTAGGGAATCCTCGATCTGGGACTTCTTTATTTCGATTAATGCTTAATGCACATCCTCAAATTATTTCACCTCCTGAATGCGGTTTTTTACATTGGTGGTATGCTAAATATAAAGATTGGAAAGGTTCTGATAATACATCTGTTAATATAAATGAGTTTGTAAAGGATATTAAATCTTCTAAAAAAATTGAAGATTGGAATCTTGATTTTGAAAAACTCAAGCAAAACATAAGCCAACAAAATCCCCAAAATTATGCTGAATTAGGTGAAATAGTATATGTCATGTTTGCCGAACAAAAAGGTAAAAAACCAATAATAATTGCAGATAAAAACAATTATTATATCAATCATTTAAAAGATTTGAATGAAATTTGGCCCTCTGCTAAATATATTTTGGTGGTTAGAGATGGTAGAGATGTAGCTTGTTCCTATCTTAAAATAAAAAAATTAGTAACGAATTCGCCTTACAAACCAAAACTCTCAAATAACATTGGTTTCATTGCAAAAGAATGGGTAAATAACAACAATAACAGTATTGATTTTATAAATTCATTCGATGACAATAGAGGTTTAATAGTTCGATATGAGGATGTTGTAACAAATCCAAAACAATTTTTAACCGAGGTTTGTGGTTTTTTAGATATTGATTTTAATCAGGGAATGTTGAATTATTATATTAATAATACTTTACAAAAAGATGAACCAGCT
>CANHNG010000029.1 GCA_947461915.1 Flavobacteriaceae bacterium | reverse complement strand
CCTAATTTTACTTCAAAACTTGCGCCATCATTAGTAACAAATTTTTTTGATAGGTCTGTTTTAAAACTTAAAATATCCTCCTTATTCTCTGAATAAAAAATACTTCCCCCATCTTCAGGTCCAGCACCATTTCCTGGAATATAGGCTTTAAAAGAAAAGGCATCATCGGGATAATCGTTGTATATATTTCTTCTCAAATTAGGCACAGAACGGTCGACATTACTTAAAGATCCAACCCAAGCTATTCTGATTTTGCTGTTTGGCAAATAATGATCCCCATTTATCTGTCCGGAATAAATCTTATTACTAGTGAACCATCTTGCATTACCATATGTGATAAAATAATCGGTTGTTTCTCCATTCGCAGGAATACCGTTTCTTTCAATAACTCTATCATCTGAATTAATACTATAAATATTTTTAAAATTTACTAAATTATTTTTATTCAATTTTAAAGAAAAATTGGCCAACCCAGCAGCGAGTATTTGTGTGGAGTAAATATCATCTGTCAAATCAGTAGTTCTAATTTTTTTTGAACCCGCAAATCCAAATTCAGTAATCTCTCGTTCGTTATAGTTATTTGATTTACTGTAGGTTACTGCGGCTAAAACACCTATTTTTTTGTCTTTAATAGAAAATTGATTTCCTACTGTATATTGAAAACTTATATTAGGAGAGAATTTTTGATTAATTAATGACCAGTCAGTTGTCGAATTCTTCGCTATTTCTACTTTTTGCTCGTATGTTTTTAATGCAAAATCACTCACGCTTGGCACATTAGACGACAAAGCCCTAGTTCCATCATCTACTCCAATAAAATCTGTGCTTCCCCCATTATAGGTTACTTGTTTTTTTCCTGTTGTTATTGTGTTGTAACTGCCTCCAATAGATATGGATTGAAAGTTTTTATCCGGTACACTTTTGGTATTAATCTGTATCACCCCACCTGCAAATTCCCCAGGCAAATCTGGTGTTGCTGTTTTGGTAATCACTAAATTATCAATCATATTAGAAGGAAAAATATCAAACGAAAATGCTTTTCTGTCCGGTTCAGAACTCGGCAATGGGGCTCCATTTAAAAAGGCAGTGTTGTATCTATCATTTAGCCCTCGAACAATCACGAATTTGTTGTCTTGAATACTGGCTCCACTGATTCTTTTTAGCACATCGGAAGTGGATTTATCTGGGGTCCTCTTAATGGATTCAGCAGAGATACCATCAGAAACGCTTGCGCTATTTTTTTGCTGAATCAACAATGATTTTATAGATTCTACTTTAGCTTTAGTTTTTGTAATAACCACTTCTTTTAGTTCGTTTTTACTTTCCACCAAAGAAACGGTTAAGTTAGTAGCGTCATTTGCTTTTACAACAACTTCAGAAATTATTTTAGTCCTGTAAGAACTTGTAGAAAATTGAACCTCATAAGTGCCTACTGGCAAATCACTAATGATAAAATTTCCATCAAAATAAGAAGTGGCATAAAATTTAGTATTACTAACACTAACATCAACCCCTGGCATGGTTTTACCCGTTGCATCATCAATGATGGTTCCTTTTAGAATGGAAGTTTGAGCGAAAATTAACTGAGAAACGATAAATAAAGTAAGGGTGTAAAATAATTTCATATTATAATAATTGATTCATAAACTATAAAAGTTATCAGTAAGCAAAATTATAATCTAAACAGCAAGGGTATGTTAACTTAAGTTTATTAAATCTTAAACTTTTTTACACAAAGACAACCCTAATTTTAAATTCGCCTCAAGGGTTGAGGATTGATTAGTCGTTTTTTAAAAGGTATCTTGGGCAAGTTGTATTGATAACAGAGCATTATCCAATTAAAAAGCCTTCCATCATAATAATGATTAAAGGCTTAATTATAAACAGGTTTTAAAAATAAGTTTCTCTGAAATATCTTTATTTTTTTGTTTCCACGTTTTCTTCCGTCTTTACCGAAGATTTGTACTTGTCGTTTAACAATTTGATAATGTCCTTAGTAATGTCATATTTTTCTTCGGCGAATAAAACAGTTGCAGCATCTCCGGTTCCATAAATATAAGCGTAGCCTTTTTCTTTGCCGTATGCCTTAATGAATTTTTTGACTTTTACCACCAAACTATCCATTTCGGTTGCGCCTTCTTGTTGTAATTCTTGCGAAAGTGCTTGTTGTGCCTGACCCAGTTGTTGTTCTCTTCTTTGTAATTCGGCCCCTTTTTGCTGCGCCCAAGCTTGACCATTTGCTTGTGCCTGACTTTGAAAACTAGCGGCTTCCTGTTTGAAACGATTTATCTCGGTTTCCAGTTGTTTTCCTTTTTCTTCCGCTTTTGCTTTATATTTAGCTTCTAGGTTATTTGCTTCGGTATATTGTTTCATCAAAATAGACGTGTCAACATAAGCCGTTTTTATTTCCTTTACTTCTGCTGATTTATTACAAGCAACAAGAGAAATTGTCATTGCGATAAGTACTGCTATTTTTTTACTCATTTTTTAATATTTCGTTTAGGTATTGCTTCGCCAGTTCGCTGGCGCTCGTGTCGTGAATCTTTGATTTCATTTTGGATTTTTTATAATTTTTAAGAATTTGCAACAAAAATATAAAAATTTAAACTGCATTAATCTAAAAAAAGAAAAATGCGCAACTATTTCTTGTATTACTTTTTGCTATTACAATTAATTATTTCATCAATTATGGCTATCGAAACCGGATGCGACAGCTTTTGAATACGGAGTGTTTTCTAAAAAACCTACAGAACATTTCGACCGTATCAGAAACTGTGCTTAAACGCGCTTAAAATCAATTTTACTCGTTTCTTATGATATAAATGTGTGAAGAATGTTCAAAACTACTCCTTGCCTTCCAATTGGACAACAATCCAACGTAAAAAGCTTTGATGAAATTCATTTTTCCGGATTTGTATTTTTCTGAAAGTAGACTTACATAAAAAGAATCAAATTTCATAGGTAAGACTTTTTCCAATTTCATTTTTTCTTTTTCAAAAAGCAATTTTATAGCCGTTTTTGAAAAATGCCAAAAGTGAATGGGTACATCAAAAGCCGCCCAAAATTTTCCGTAATGTTTTGCGTCGAAGGATTTGAAATTGGGAACGGCAATAATTAATGTTCCTTTTGGTTTCAACAATCGTTTCAATTCTTTAATTTGTTTGTCTAAATCTGGAACATGTTCTAAAACGTGCCACATCGAAATCACGTCAAAAGAATTATTTTCTAATTCAGTTGTAAATTCTACAAACGAAACTCCTTTGTTTATTGCAATTGATTTTGCTTTAGTGCTTGGCTCCACTCCTGTTGTTTGCCAACCATCCTTTTTTGCAATTGACAAGAAATCCCCAGTTCCGGCACCAATATCTAGAATTCTACCTTTGTTGGGTTGAAGTGAATTTATCAAATGGAGTTTGTTTTTTAATGCAATGTTTTTTATAAAATGATATAGTTTTTCAAAAAAAGAACGTTGGTTGTCAGTATGGGAAATATAATCCTCACTTTCGTAATACTTACCTAAAGCATCCAAACCGGGTTGTGGAAACGTGATTAACATATCCAAAGTTTCGTCATGATACAAATCGAAAGTTTCTTTAGAAACCGAATAATCTTTTACGGTGATAAAATGTTTTTTGTTTGAAATATCCATTTTTATTCTTCAGTGGTCAGTTTTTAGTACTCAGTTTAGAACTGTTATCAAAGGATTATTTATAAATTTTTTGTTATGGTTTCACGTGGAACAAATTGATTGTAGATTTCAGATTCCTCGTATAATCTAAAATCTAAACTCCGAAATCTAAAATTACCTTCCCATGTAAATTAACAAAACCGAAACATCGCTTGGAGAAACGCCGCTAATTCTTGAAGCTTGAGAAATTGTCACAGGACGAATCTTGCTTAACTTTTGCTTGGCTTCAATCGACATTGATTTTATCTTGTTATAATCGAAATTTTCAGGGATTTTCACGTCTTCTAAGCGGGTCAGTTTATTGGCATTGTTTCTTTCCTTTTCGATATAACCTGAATACTTCACTTGGATTTCGGCTTGTTCCAATATTTCTTGATCTAACTTGTTATCTGCAACATAAGTTGCCACTTTTTCGAATTTAAGAATGTCTTCCAAATCAATTTGCGGTCGAGAAAAGACTTTAAACATTTTGTCCCCTTGCGTAATTAAAGCAGTATCTTTTGATTCCAAAATTGGGTTTGCTTCAGCCATAGTTACGCTAGTTTCTTTGAAGAAAGCAACCATTTTTTCGGATTCATTCAACTTTTTTTCCATTCGACGCAAACGCGATTCGGAAGCGAGTCCAATTTCATAAGACATTGGCGTTAACCTGAAATCGGCGTTATCCTGACGCAATAAAGTTCTGAATTCTGCTCGAGAAGTAAACATTCGATAGGGTTCTTCGGTTCCTTTGGTGATTAAATCGTCAATTAAAACACCAATATAAGCTTCATCTCTTTTTAAAATAAGCGGTGCTTTATCTTGAACCTTTAAGGCTGCGTTTATTCCAGCCATCAATCCTTGCGAAGCCGCTTCTTCATATCCCGTAGTTCCGTTTATTTGTCCAGCAAAATACAAATCTTCGACTAACTTCGTTTCTAAGGTGTGTTTTAATTGCGTAGGCGGAAAATAATCATATTCAATAGCGTATCCAGGTCGGAAAAACTTAACATTTTCAAAACCTACAACAGAACGCAATGCTTTAAATTGAATATCTTCTGGAAGCGATGTAGAAAAGCCATTTACATATACCTCACAGGTGTTCCAGCCTTCTGGTTCTATAAACAACTGGTGTCTTTCTTTGTCGGCAAAACGATTAATCTTGTCTTCGATAGACGGACAATACCTGGGTCCAAGCGATTGAATTCTTCCGTTAAACATTGGTGAACGGTCAAAACCTTCCCTCAAAATATCATGTACATCAAGAGACGTATATGTCATGTGACACGATTTTTGCTTAACCAAGGGCGATGTTACATCCGAATAAGAAAATTTATCTGGTTTAGCATCTCCTTTTTCTTCGTTCATTTTAGAATAATCTAAAGAGCGACCATCCACTCGCGGAGGCGTTCCCGTCTTCATTCTTCCGGATTGAAAACCCGCACTAACTAAATCTTCGGTAATTCCATAAGCGGCACTTTCGCCTGCTCTTCCTCCTCCAAATTGCTTTTCGCCAATATGAATCAATCCATTCAGGAAAGTTCCATTGGTTAACACAACCGATTTAGCTTTTATTTCGATTCCAAGCGAAGTTCTTATGCCTCTAATTCTACCGTTTTCAATAATCAATCCTTTGACCATTTCTTGGTAAAAATCAAGATTAGGTGTTCCTTCTAACATCAATCTCCATTCTTCTGCAAAACGCATTCGATCGCTTTGAACTCTTGGCGACCACATTGCAGGCCCTTTGGATTTGTTCAGCATCTTGAATTGAATTGCCGTCCTGTCAGAAACTATTCCGGAATACCCTCCAAGCGCATCAATCTCGCGAACAATTTGCCCTTTTGCAATACCGCCCATAGCAGGATTACAAGACATTTGCGCAATGTTTTGTAAACTCATTGTCACCAATAAGGTTTGAGATCCCAAATTAGCGGCAGCAGCAGCAGCCTCACAACCAGCGTGACCTGCCCCAACTACAATTACATCATACTCTTCTAGAAACATCTTTAATTCGGGATTTGGGATTGTTGTGTTGAATTACAAATCTGTTTTATTGTTCCACGTGAAACAATTATTGTTAAAAAATCAAAAAGGACTTGCTAATGTTCCACGTGAAACATAGCTAGTTTTTCGTCTTCTTTACTTCTCATCAAAAGCTCATCGCCTTCAGACTTATCCTTATGCCCACAATAATGCAAAACTCCATGAACCAAAACGCGTTTTAGCTCGTCATCAAAGGGCACATTAAAATCGACTGCGTTGTCCTTAACTCTTTCCACAGATACAAAAATATCTCCGTGTAATTCATTTCCAACGCTATAATCAAAACTTATAATGTCTGTCAAGGTGTCGTGACCAAGATGTTCTAGGTTTATTTTGTGTAAATAGTCATCATCGCAAAAGATGTAATTAATTTCCCCTTCTTTCTTGTTTTCTGACGTAATTACAGAAGAAATCCAGTTGCTAATTGCTTTTTCATTCTCTAAGAGGAATTCGGTTTCGTAATTAAAGCTGATCATTTTTTATTGAAATATTCTTGAACTTTTTGATTAAAATTGGTGCGCAAAGGTAAGGATTGTCTATTTAATATTTCAATACTGTTCAAATAATCCAATAACGCAGATGGCAGGGGCTTTGTCTGGTTAGAAAACTCCTTTTTATTAGTTTGTGATTGACGTTTGTTTTCTTGCCCTTGTTGTTGTAACGCCGTATTCAATTTTAATAATTCTTGCTTCACATTCAAAATCTTTTGTAGCGTTTCATTTTTAAATCCTTTGTTTAACAATTGCTTTTCTATTTGCTTCATTTGATCCAAAGCATTCTGACCATTGCCCCCTAACCCTTTTTTATCTAATTCGTTTTGCAAGGCTTCGCGAAGTTGCTTCTGCTCTTTGTATATTTCCATTATAGCTTTGGCATCTCCTTCTCCATCTTCCCCGTTTTCTCCATTCTCTCCTTTTGGACCATCGGCTCCTGTTTTTCCGGGTTCTTTTCCTTTCTTGCCATCTTTCCCTTCGCCGGGTTTTTGACCTTTCTTGATACCATCCTTCATCTTATCTCCTAGGCCATCCTGTTTTTTTATAATGTCAGGCAATTGCATTCCTTCTCCTTGACCTGGTTTTGGTTTGCCGGCACCCATACTAGACATTGACATTTGCATATTATTGAGAATTTCCGTTAAAAAATCCGCAAGTTTATTGGCCGAAGAAATAGTATATTGTTGATGCGAAACTCCTTTTGGGATTTGGGCGTCAGCCAATGTTTCCAAAGACTTATCCATATTATAAAGTGCATTGCCTATTTCTTTGGTTATGTTTTCTCCTATTTTTGGGTTTCGCAAAGACATGGCAAACAAGCTGTCGTCAATGTGTTTGAATTGGAGTTTTAAATCTTGTTGGTTTTTCAAATTCTTATTAAAGGTTGGAGAGCCAATGCTTACTCTTTTAAACTTAGCCATAACGTCTTCCTGCGTAAAAGAAAAAGCGAGTAAATTGTCCAGGATTTGACGTAACATAGCAACATCTTCTTCTAATTGCTCCATTTCACCTTGTTCCATACCCTGCTCCATTTTCTGGGACATTTGGTTCATTTTCTTGGCCGCACTTTTTTGTTTTGGTTTTGCTTTTTCTTTGTTGCTTTTTTGCAATTCATCCGAAGCCTTTTTTAAGTCTTCGTCGATGCTTTTTTCCTGTTCTTTGTCTATAGAAATATCCAAAGGCTTTTTGAGTTCCTTATTTTCTTTATCCAAATCTTTTAAATCTTCTTGAATCTTATTAAATTCCTTATTGATTTCTTCTTGCTTTTCGGAGTTGTTTTCCTTTTCCTTATTCGATAAATCTTCTTGCTTTTTAGAAAGTTTATCCAATTTGTCTTTTAATTGTTCTGCTTTTTTCTGAACGTAATATTTCTTGGTCAATTCCACTAATTGTTCTAAACTTTTAGTCTGGTTTTTTGCATTTTGATTGAATTGTTCCATCTTTTCCATCAAGTCTTCTTGCTTAATTTTATCATTCAGTTCTTTTAATTCATCCAACAGTTTTTTGTTCTTTTCCAAATCCTTGTCTATATTCTCCAATCTTTTTTGCAGTTCTTCTTTGAATTCGTCTTTTTTGTCCGTTTTAGATTTGTCAAGATTATCTTTCATTTTCTCGGCAAATTCTTTCATCATTTTATCTTGTTGATTTTGACGCTTAATGAAATCATTGATTTTTTGTTGGTCTTTAAATTCAAGATTTTCTTTCTCCCTTCCTGATTTTTGCAATTTATCCAGTTCCGAAATTTGTTTGTCTTGATTTTTCAAGGATTTTTCTAAACTATTGATGTTGTTATTTTGCTGCTGTAAATCTTGGTCCTCTTTTTCTTCGTCAGTTGCAATACGATTAGAAAAAACGGAAGATTTAGTACTTTTGAAATTATGAATGGCATCGTTGTCAAAAACCTCGAAATAATATTCGTACGAAACACCTTGTTCCACCGGAAGGGAGCTTGGAAAAGCAAAAATAAACTGATCGTACAAATTTGACTTTATGGCAATTGTTCCACGCCTAACAGATTCTGGCTTGTTTTTGGGATAATAAACAACATACAGTTTTGATAGTCCATAATCATCCGAAATTTGACCCAAAACATAGTTTTTTTCGACTTTTAAACTATCTGGGGCGTTGTTTACATTTATGATTGGGAACTGGTCTTTAATCACAGAAATCTGATAATTCAATTTCTCGTAGTTTTTTACCTTAGCATTCGAAGTAAGAATTTGATAGGCTGTGTTTTGCGAGATATATTTAGACAACGTAAAGTCATTTTCTGTCTTTGAGAAAGGATAATTAGAAGTTAAATCTGTCCAATTTATGTTTTGAGTAGCTTGAGTATTAATTTTCCAAGTGACACGGGTTCCTTCGGGAAGAATAGCATTTCCGTTACCTTTTATAATTTCAGGCTTTTTGTTCAGGTATGGGGGGAAACTCAATAGCATTTCAAAATTAGCTATCGAAGGAACCGTAATTACATTCAATTCGTATTCTGGTGAGGAAACCGAATTGGCTTTCACTTGAAACAAAACGTTGGATATTGGTTTTTCAATTTTAAATCGAAATTCACCCGCTGTAGTCGTTTCCATAAAATAACTTTCATCACCAATGAAAATCATGGCATTTTCTGGAACAATTTTCCCTTCAGTTTTTATCCGAATAATGAAATCCTTATTTTGTTCGGTTTGTAAATTAGAATTCAAAACCACAAATTGAAATGGTGCTGGAGGCAAAAACTGATCTTGAAAATGCACCACCCTATTCAAACTTTGAGAAAGTATTTTGCTATTTCCTGAGATATAAAAAAAAACAAAAAACAAAATTGGAAGTAGTGCCAAAGGCAAATATTTTCGATTGGTTTTGAAATTAATGGCGTTTCCAAAAGGAACCAACTGGAGAGAATTTGCCTTTTGTTCAATGGAAGCCAATAACAATTCGGATTGATGTTCGTCATTCGACAATTGAAGGTAATTCGTCAGTTTGTCACTTACTTCCGTGAAGTGATTCCCAATGATAGCAGAAGCATCTTTGTAGTCAATTCCTTTTTGAAATTTGAACAATTTGAATATTGGAAACACGATAAAACGCACCAAAAGGAAAATTTCAACTATAATAAAAGCCCAAAATAAGATTGTTCTCCCCATTGGCTTAAGCCAAAGAAAATATTCTACGAAAAGTGTGAACAAGAAATACAATAATCCCAAACCTATGAAAAAAATCATTCCACGAATCAATTCGTTGGTGTAAAACTTCTTGATGAAAAGCTCTAGCTTTTGATAAATAAAACTTGATTGTTCCAAAATTATAACTTGTTTTAATAACCGATAAAAGTAACCATTTTTAAATTCTATCCATGTTAAAAATTGATTAAAGGAAAATTAATGATTAATTGTCTAAAAACTTCCGACTTCTAACTTCCGACTTCTAACTTCTAATTATCTTTGCAGCACACTTCGACAAGCTCAGTGTTAAACCGAATTAAAAATACAATCAAAAATGCCTAAGCCAGTTCGGGTGCGTTTTGCACCAAGTCCAACAGGACCTTTACATATTGGGGGAGTTCGTACTGCCCTTTTCAATTATTTGTTTGCCAAAAAAAATAACGGTGTTTTCTTTCTTCGAATTGAGGATACTGATCAAAATCGTTTTGTTCCTGGTGCTGAAGCATATATTATGGAAACCTTGGAATGGCTGGGAATAGCGCCGGACGAAACCATTGGAAAAAACGAAAAATTTGGTCCCTACAAACAATCCGAAAGAAAGCATTTATACAAACAATATGCCGATGAATTAATAAATTCAGGAAATGCCTATTATGCTTTTGACACTGCCGAAGCGTTAGATTTTCATAGAAAACAACACGAAGAACAAGGAAAAACATTTATTTACAACCATCACAATCGGGAAAAATTAGATACTTCATTGGTGATTTCCAATGAGGAAACGGCCAAAAGAATTCATGCTGGCGAAGATTTTGTGATTCGTTTTAAAACGCCGGTTGATGAAACTTTGCACTTGCAAGACATCATTCGCGGTGAAGTTAAATTTGAAACTAATCTTCTTGATGACAAAGTTTTGTTCAAAAGCGATGGAATGCCAACTTATCATTTGGCCAATATTGTGGATGATCATTTGATGGAAACTTCGCACGTGATTCGCGGTGAAGAATGGTTACCGTCCATGCCATTGCACGTATTACTTTACCGAGCATTTGGATGGGAAGCACCGGAATTTGCGCATTTACCTTTGATTTTGAAACCTATTGGAAACGGAAAATTATCCAAACGGGATGGTGATAAATTAGGCTTTCCAGTATTTCCGCTAGATTGGACTGACCCGATTTCAGAAGAAAAATCTTCTGGTTATAGAGAAAAAGGATTTTTTCCCGAAGCGGTAATCAACTTTTTGTCCTTATTAGGCTGGAATGACGGAACCGACAAGGAATTATTCTCCTTGGAAGAATTAGAAAATGCATT
>CANHNG010000028.1 GCA_947461915.1 Flavobacteriaceae bacterium | reverse complement strand
TTTCATCTCGTATTTTTTGTTCCAATTTTGTTTTGGTTTCACCCGGGCCAAATATATATAAGTAATCAGAACCCTTGATGTAGTTCATCACTGATTTTAGATAATAATTCAGCTCCTCTTTTTTCCGATTGTCAAATTTCGTTTCGCTGTCACTATGATGACTTCCTGAGAAGGTTCCCTTGTTGCCTTCTTTGTTGTGATAAACGGTGTTTTCAACTTCCGAATCTATTTCGGTAATCCTTTCTTCTTTTTTACCATTAAGACTGATAATTAGTGCCTTTTTACTGTCTATCCAAATGCCGACTTGTTTTTCCATGACTTTATTTTTTGTGTTAAAAACGAATTATTTTCAAATAGTTCTGTCTTTTTGAGGATGGTTTTATGATAATTAATTTAATGTTCTTGATACAATACACCTCTCAATTGATCAATCAAAACCGATTCTGATTTATTTTTTCCCGAAAAGGAATTTGTGATTGCCTTTGCGGTTTTCAAGATTAGGTCATTTACTTGGGGCGTGAATAAATGCGGGTGTTCTTTTTTGAAAATTTCAAAATCAGGAATAATTTTGCCAATGTTCCAATCATTTTCGACCAGCCAATCAAAAACAATCTCGATTTGGTAAGCGGCATCGTCGCCAAATTCACTCAAAGAATTTTCAAGCTGAAGCCATTCTTTTTTAACTATTTCCTTGAGTTGTGCCATCTCATCTTCGTGGACAGTATTGTCCACGGAGGCATCGCTGTAGAATAGCTTGCCCAGTTGCTGGTAGAAATGAATCATTGTTTGGCGTGATGGCTTCATTTTCTGGACTCTTTTCATGGGAGAAAAGAATACTTAAATTTACGAAGAAATAATGAAATTCAAGTAAAATTATTAGGATAAAAAATCCTTTTTGATTGAATACTAACGGTTTAAGTAAAAAATAGGATTTTACCCAAACAATTCGCCCGCCACATCTTCGATTTTAGCTACCAATCGGATTTTTATCAGCGTATTTTTTAAAGCAATTTTATTGTATTTGGATACAAAAATGGTCGAAAACCCTAATTTTTCGGCCTCCTGAATGCGTTGATCCACCCGATTTACTGGACGAATTTCGCCTGAAAGTCCCACTTCGCCTGCAAAACAAAAATCTTTATTTACCGGAATATCTTCATTCGATGATAAAATGGCAGCCACTACAGCCAAATCAATGGCGGGATCGTCGACTGAAATTCCACCAGTTATGTTCAGGAAAACGTCTTTGGCGCCAAGTCTAAAACCAGCTCTTTTTTCTAAAACCGCCAAAATCATATTCAGCCTTTTGGCGTTGTAGCCCGTTGTGCTGCGTTGCGGTGTTCCATAAACTGCGGTACTAACTAAAGATTGAATTTCAATCATCAAAGGGCGCATTCCTTCAAGAGTGGAGGCTATTGCGGTTCCTGATAATTCCTCGTCTTTGTGGGAAATCAATATTTCCGATGGGTTGGAAACTTCTCGCAAACCGTTGCCCAACATTTCATAAATCCCGATTTCGGCAGTGGAGCCAAAACGGTTTTTTAAGGACCGCAAAATGCGATACACATGATTACGGTCTCCTTCGAATTGCAGGACGGTATCGACCATGTGTTCCAGAATTTTGGGACCGGCGATGTTTCCATCTTTGGTAATGTGACCAATAAGAATTACGGGGATATTAGTTTCCTTGGCGAATTTTATCAGTTCGGCGGTAGTTTCCCGAATTTGCGAAATGCTTCCCGGTGTCGATTCGATATAATCGGTATGAAGTGTTTGAATGGAATCGATGATAACGATTTCAGGTTCTATGGCTTCAATTTGTTTGAAAATATTTTGGGTTTTGGTTTCCGTAAGAATATAACAATTGTCGCCGTTTGGCGTGATTCTTTCGGCACGCATTTTTATTTGTTTTTGGCTTTCTTCTCCCGAAACATACAAAGTTTTGTAGGGTAGTTTTAAGGATATTTGAAGCAGAAGCGTGCTTTTTCCAATACCGGGTTCGCCGCCCAAAAGGATTAAAGAACCTGGAACAATCCCGCCGCCAAGCACTCGGTTGAGTTCGCCATCGGTAGTGTCCATTCGGATTTCCTGGCTAGAATCAATCTCGTTTATTCGTAAGGGTTTTGGGGCTTTGGTACTAGAAACAGATTCGCTTTTCCAAGCTGATTTTTCTTCTTTTTGAATGATTTCCTCGGCTATCGTATTCCATTCTTTACAAGAATTGCATTGCCCTTGCCATTTTGAATATTGTGCGCCACAGTTTTGGCAAAAAAAGGAGGTTTTTACTTTGGACATTATTTTTTTGTGTTGCGCATTCCATAATTTAGGAAATACCCTTAATAAGCTAGCAATATACTACTTTATTCGCTTTTATGAAATAACGTCAATACAAAAAAGTGGAGAAATGAATAAAAGAGATTGCAACACGGGCCAAGGTAATTATGTCAAGGAATTGTCTTTTTCATTCGGGAAAATAATCCAAGGCTTGAAAGTTTTGGCTTCTTCAAAGTCCAATGTAGCATAAGAAATGATGATAATAATATCGTCTTTTTGTACTTTTCTTGCTGCGGGTCCATTGAGTGTTATTTCTCCAGAATTTTTCATTCCTTTGATGACGTAAGTTTCAAATCGTTCGCCATTGTTGATATTTACAACCGATACTTTCTCGCCTTCTATGATGTTAGAGGCATCCATTAAAGTTTCGTCAATGGTAATGCTACCGATATAATTTAAATCGGCTCCAGTTACTTTTACACGGTGAATTTTTGATTTTATGACTTGAATTTGCATTTTGCAAAAGTAAATTAATTTAATGAAATGGTGTCAATCAATCTGATTTTGTTGACGAATACAGCGATAAAAGCACGGTATTTCTTATTTTTGTTTTTTCTTAAACAAGGCAGAAGTGTTGCCTCGTCCGCAATTTGAAAATAGTCTAAAGTGAAATGGGGATTTTTTTCAAATGATTTTTGAACCCATTTGGTTACGGTTGCAGCACTGTTTGCGGCGAATTTTGCTTTAGCGCCAACCAATGTTTTGTAGATTAGGGACGCCTCATGTTTTTCTTCGGATGTTAATAGTTCGTTCCGGGAACTCATAGCCAAATTATTGAGTTCTCTACGAACGGGACAGCTTTGGATAGCCACTTTCAAATTGTTTTTTGCCACTAATTTTTTTACAATTTGCAATTGCTGAAAATCTTTTTCTCCAAAATAAGCGTTTGTGGGGGTTACAATTTCAAATAGGCGTTTTACAATGGTGCCAACACCATTGAAATGTCCGGGTCTGAATTTGCCTTCCATTTGGTTTTCCAATCCGTCAAAATCAAAGAATTGCGAACTGGGTTTCCCCTCATAGATATCGTCAATAGATGGGGCATATACTATGATTTTAGGGTTTAAACTTTCAATTTTTTTTATATCATCTTCCAGAGTTCTAGGGTATTTTGCCAAATCTTCGGGGTTATTGAATTGCGTGGGATTCACAAAGATACTCACGACAGTAATTTCATTTTCTGACAATGATTGTTGCATCAACGACAGATGACCTTGGTGTAAAGCACCCATAGTCGGGACAAATCCAATGGTGGAATGGCTGGTTTTAGTAGATTTTAAATAATCTATTAAAGCGGCATTCCCATAGAAAATATGCATGGGTTTTTTATTGAAATTAACTGCAAACATAATATTTTAGTCCATAACTGCATAAATTTTCGTAATTTTGCGTGGTTTTAATTGCCAATTAATCAAGTAATTTACAATATGGAAGGTAAGAGAATATTATATGTATCATCTGAAGTGGTGCCTTATCTAGCTGAAAATGAGGTGTCTTCAATGTCATATGAAGCGCCAAAAATGATTAATAATCAGGGTGGGCAATTACGAATTTTCATGCCAAGATATGGAAATATAAATGAAAGAAGGCATCAATTGCACGAAGTAATTCGTCTTTCAGGGATGAATTTGGTAGTCAATGACTTGGATATGCCTTTAATTATAAAAGTCGCTTCCATTCCAAAAGAAAGAATACAAGTTTACTTTATTGACAACGACGAATATTTTAAACGCAAAGCCACTTTTACCGACGAGGAAGGCGTTATGTTCCCAGATAATGATGAACGAGCCATATTCTTTGCAAAAGGTGTTGTCGAAACCGTAAAAAAACTCAATTGGGTTCCTGATATTATTCATGTTCATGGATGGATGGCGGCCATGCTGCCTATTTACATGAAACATTATTACAAAAATGAGGCTTTGTTCTCAGAAACCAAGATTGTTACTTCCGTTTACGGCCAGTCTTTTGAAGGGACTTTGGATATAGAAATGATTAATAAGGTGTTGTTTGATGGTATTCCTAGTGATGCTGTTACAGATCTTAAAAATCCTGATTACGAAAGCATCATGAAGGCAACTATTAATCATTCGGATGCTGTAATTATTGCTTCAGAGCAGGTGTCTTCAAGTTTAACAAAATTTATAGAATCTTCGGGCAAACCTTTTTTACCTTTCACGCCGAAAGAAAAATTCGCAGAAGCGTATACTGATTTCTACAAAAACAGTGTTCTATAAAATTAAAATTTTCTCTTTAAATATGTACAATAATTCTTTTTTTAAGCAAATTCTATTCGTTACGATTGTTATTCTTTTCGCTTCCTGTGATAAAGATTATAATGAAATTGGGGCCGATTTAATTGGTCAAAACAATTTTGCTTTAAAGAATGCAACATTTGAAGTTGTTGCTTATAATCAAAAAATTGGGTCTATACAATCTAATAATCTTCCTGTTAACGCCTTAGGAGTTTATAACAATTCTGCTTTTGGCACAACAACAGCCAGTTTTGTCACTCAAGTATCATTAGCAACGGTTAATCCAACAATTGACCTAGCTTTAAGTCCAACAATTGACAGTGTATATGTTGAAATCCCTTATTTTGTAGATGTTACAAAAACAGCTGCTAAAACAGCTGGAGGATATACTTACGAATTGGATTCTATTTATGAAGAGGTAAGTAAATCTAAAATTAAACTAGGGATTTATGAATCGAGGTATTTTATGCGGGATTTAAATCCCGTTGACCAGTTTCAATCTTCTCAGAAATATTATACTAACCAAAAAACCGATTTTGAGAATAATATTGGAGATCTCTTGTATAGTAATAATGCTTTTTTCTTTGATAACGCCCAAATTGTCAAAACAATTTTAGACGAGTCTAGTATTAAGACTAACAAATATTCAGTTCCAGCCATGCGCTTGAAATTGGATAATGGTTTTTTCAAAACTAAAATAATTGAGGCTAAATCAGATAAATTATCAACCAACGAGGCCTTCAAAGAATATTTCAGGGGCTTGTATTTTAAAGTGGAAAAATCGGGGAGTGATTCCGGAAGTTTGGCCATGATGGATTTTTCGAAAGGAGTAATTACTATTAGTTATCATGAAGGTACTTCAGCAACTGATGCAACAAAAGTGGAAAAATCAATCGTTCTTAACCTGAGTGGAAACACCGTAAGCTTGCAAGACAATCCGACTTATAATCCTGCTACAAGTTACCCCGATAAAGACGGAGACAAACAATTATATCTAAAAGGAGGCGAGGGTTCTATGGCTGTAATTAGTCTTTTTGATACTCCAGGGGAATTAGAAATCCTTAGAGCCAATAAATGGTTAATCAACGAAGCTAAACTTGTTTTCCATATTGATACCGATGCCATGGGATTTATTCCCAAGCCTCAACGAATTTATTTGTACGATATGACTAATAACGTTCCTATATCCGATTATTTTAGCGATATTACTTCAGGCACTACTTCTAAAAATGGCAAATTAATATTTGACGGGATTCTAAATAAAACAAAATCAACCTACACAATCAGAATTACCAATCATATTCGAAATCTCATCAATGATGCTACAAAAAATAATGTGAAATTAGGGGTTGTGGTTACGGAAGATATAAATAGTACTGCTTTCAGTGAATCATTTATAGATAAAACTAGTTTTGTTCCAAAAGCAAGCGTTATGAATCCTTTAGGAACGATTCTTCATGGAAGCAAATCTACTGTTCCAGTAGACAAAAGATTAAAACTTGAAATTTACTATACAAAACCTAATTAACTCAAAATTATGTGTGGAATTGTTGGATATATCGGTTACAGAGAAGCTTATTCCATTGTTATAAAAGGATTAAAAAGACTCGAGTACAGAGGATATGATAGTGCGGGTGTCATGCTATATGACGGAAACGACATCACGCTTTCAAAAACAAAAGGAAAGGTTTCAGACCTTGAAGAGAAGTCCAAAGAAATTGCTAATGTCGGAACCATAGGAATGGGACATACGCGTTGGGCGACTCATGGTATTCCGAACGATGTAAACTCTCATCCACATCTCTCCAATTCTGGAGATTTGGCTATAATTCACAACGGAATTATTGAAAACTACGCCCCACTTAAAAAGGAATTACTAAAAAGAGGGTATGTTTTTCATTCGGACACTGATACTGAAGTGTTGGTCAATCTTATAGAAGAAATTCAAATAAAAGAAAAACTAAAACTAGGGAAGGCAGTTCAACTCGCCTTGAATCAAGTCGTAGGTGCTTATGCCATAGCGGTTTTTGATAAAAAAACCCCAGACGAAATAGTGGTTGCCCGATTGGGAAGTCCATTGGCAATAGGTATTGGCGAAGGAGAATATTTCATAGCATCCGATGCTTCGCCATTTATAGAATATACTTCAAATGCCGTCTACTTAGAAGACGGTGAAATGGCAAATATCAGGGTGCACAAACCAATGAAAGTTCGGAAAATAAAAGATGACTCTTTGGTTGATCCTTATATCCAAGAACTTCAAATGAATTTGGAGCAGATTGAAAAAGGGGGTTACGACCACTTTATGTTGAAAGAGATTTATGAACAGCCTAGCGTTATAACAGACACCTATCGCGGCAGACTTCATGTGAACGAAGGGATAATTAAAATGTCAGGAATTGAGGATAATTTAGAGAAATTTCTGCATGCTGATAGAATCATTATTATCGCCTGTGGTACCTCTTGGCACGCCGGTTTGGTTGCAGAATATATTATTGAAGAATTTACTCGAATTCCTGTTGAAGTAGAATATGCATCGGAGTTTAGATACAGAAACCCGATAATAAGCAGTAAAGATGTAGTAATCGCCATCTCACAATCAGGTGAAACAGCCGATACTATGGCAGCCATAAAATTAGCCAAAGAAAAAGGAGCCTTTGTTTTTGGGGTATGTAATGTTGTGGGTTCATCTATTTCGAGGGAAAGCCATGCAGGAGCTTATACCCATGCCGGTCCCGAAATAGGAGTGGCATCTACCAAAGCGTTTACAACACAAATTACAGTTTTAACCATGATGGCCTTGCGATTGGCACAAGCTAAAGGGACTTTATCAAATACTGATTTCCACAAGTTTTTACAAGAGTTGGAAATCATTCCTGAAAAGGTAAAAGAGGCTTTGGAAACCAACGACAAAGCAAAAGAAATTGCCGCCATTTTCAAAGATTCACATAATTGCCTCTATTTGGGCAGAGGATATAACTTTCCTGTGGCTTTAGAGGGCGCATTGAAACTCAAAGAAATCTCCTATATTCATGCAGAGGGGTATCCCGCCGCAGAAATGAAGCACGGTCCAATCGCCTTGATTGACGAACGTATGCCTGTAGTTGTTATTGCTCCAAAGCAAGGGCATTATGACAAAATAGTGAGTAACATTCAGGAAATTAAATCCCGTAGCGGAATAATTGTCGCTGTGGTAACCAAAGGTGATACCCAAGTTCGTGAATTGGCGGATTATATCATCGAAATTCCCGAAACTTCAGATGCTTTGTCCCCTTTAATAACCACAATTCCTTTGCAATTGTTGTCTTATCATATAGCGGTAATGAGAGGGTGTAATGTGGATCAACCTAGAAATTTGGCAAAATCAGTCACGGTGGAATAATAAAATTTCAGTAAATAATTTTCAAAAGCGAGGAAAAAACCTCGCTTTTTTTGTTAAACTCAATAATATTTGTAATTTGGTCTTAATTAACCAAAAAAATTTTAACCAAATGAGAACGTATTTACTTATTTTATCTTTGTTTTTTTGCAGCATCACTTTTGCTCAAAAAAAAGTTTTAGATTCTATTAAAGAAACACAACTAGATGAGATTGTTGTTTCTGCCTCCAGGACTCCAGAGCGAGTTAGAGAATCCCCAGTAACTATTGAAAGATTTACCATAAAAGATGTAAAAAAGGCTGCAGCTCCTTCTTTTTATGATGGCTTGGAAAATCTAAAAGAAGTTCAGATGAACACCAGTAGTTTATCTTTCAAGTCCATAAATACTCGTGGTTTTGCCACAGTTGCGAACACCCGTTTTATGCAATTGGTGGATGGAATGGACAATTCCTCTCCATTGTTAAACTTTGTTTTAGGGAACCTTATTGGTGTTTCAGAATTAGATGTGCAGAGTGTAGAATTACTTCCAGGAGCATCCTCTGCTCTTTATGGCGCGAACGCCTTTAATGGTATTTTATTTATGACAAGTCAAAGTCCTTTTACAAACCAGGGGATTACTGCTTATGCAAAATATGGAAATACAAATCAAAAAGCGGCTGGAACAAACGACTTTGTCGATTATGGAGTAAGAGTGGCCAAAGCATTTTCTCCTCATTTTGCTGCCAAAGCTAATTTTACTTTTTTTAAAGGTACCGATTGGTACGCTACTAATTATGATGGTATAAATAAAAGTGGTGATGAGGTTAAAGGAGTAAACAGAACCGACCCTAGCTACAACGGTATCAACGTATACGGAGACGAAGCTTTTTTAAATATTAAAAACAGAAATGATTTCGGTTCTTCTGGATACAATATTTTACCAAATATTGATATAACTCGAACTGGATATAACGAAACAGAACTTACAGAAAGTTTGGTTAAAAACGCAAAAATTGACTTTTCGTTACACTTTAAGCCATGGGCAAATACAGAAAATCTAAAAGACATTGAAGTTATATGGCAATCAAAATTTGGTTTTGGTAACTCTGTTTATCAAGGAGCCAGTCGTTATAACTTAAATGGGTTTTTTATGCAACAACATAAATTAGAATTTAAAGGAAAGAATTTCTTTGTAAGAGGATATACTACTACTGAAGATGGTGGGAAATCATACGACATGACTTTTGCCGCATTAAATATAAATAGAGCTTGGAAATCAGACGCTCAATGGTTTAAGGAATATGGGGGAGCATTTGCAAATGCTACTTTAGGTTTAGGGTCAAAATTAGTTAATAATGAGGTAATAGCTGACCAAAATATTTCTGTTCCTTCACTTTCAACAGATGCCCATGCTTATGCAAGAATTTTTGCTGACACCGGTAGATTTATGCCTGGAACACCAGAGTTTAAAGCAGCGTTTAATAAAGTAATTGCCGATCCAAATGTACTAACAGGATCTAAGTTAGTGGACAACTCTCATATTTATCATTCAGATGCCAATTATAATTTTAGAGATATATTCAAACCGGCTGAAATTCAAATAGGAGGTTCTTACAGACTCTATGATTTGAATTCTTTTGGTCGAATTTACACGGATGATATAGGGGCTATTAAATATAATGAATATGGTATTTACACCCAAGCTCAGAAAAAATTAATGAATAATAAATTAAAACTAACAGCTTCTATCCGATATGATAAAGCCGAAAATTTCGATGGCAATTATTCGCCAAGAGTATCGTTTGTGTATGCATTAGACGAACAAAAAAACCATAATTTAAGAGGTTCCTTTCAAACAGGTTTCCGTAATCCATCCACACAGGATCAATATATTGGGTTTGATATAGGTAGCAGAGTGTTAATTGGATCAGCTCCAGACAATTTAGATCGTTATACTGAAAATAGAGGAGGAGATCCTGCCAACAACAACGTAATATCTCCTGCAGGACAAACAGTACTAGGTATTGGACCGACTGGCAAAATAATTTTATCTGGTCGTGATGCCTATGAAAATTCTTTTACTGAGAGATCTTATTTTGATTTTGACGATGATTATAGAGCTGGACCTCCTTCAGGTTTAGCAGATGCCGCTAAGAAATTGTTGAAAGCAAATCCAGCATTAGTAAAACCAGAACAAGTAAAAGCGTTTGATTTAGGGTATAGAGGAAATATCAAAGGATTTGCCTTAGATGTTAATGGATATTATAATATTTATAATGATTTTATTGGAGGGTATAATGTAGTAACTCCTTATTATGGTATCGCTGAAACTGCCCCGACAAATGTATTACCAACTACGGCCGCTGCTGCCCTTGCCAACAGGGATTATAGAGTATTTCAAGTTTATACCAATACAAGTTTAACTGTAAAATCGCTAGGATTTGGTTTAGGATTGTCTAAAAAAGTGTATAAAAACTTTGAACTGAGTGCTAATTACAACTTTGCGCAGTTTGATTTTGATCAAGCCAAAGACCCTGATTTCGAAGCAAGTTTCAATACACCAAAACATAGAGTAAAAGCATCTTTAGGGAATGATAAATTGTTCAAAAACTTTGGTGCTTCTGTAAGTGGAAGATGGAATTCAAAGTATAGATGGGAATCTACTTTTGCCGATGGTACTATTGAATCGGCTACTGTTATCGATGCACAAGCTAATTATAGTTTGACAAATTT
>CANHNG010000027.1 GCA_947461915.1 Flavobacteriaceae bacterium | reverse complement strand
TTCTTTCGTGGAAAGGATTTGGCAAAGATTTGCCATGACATCCAAATTGAAAATAGAGTAACCATAAGGTTTGGTGCGTTGTAATTCTAAAGGAAAACTACCATTGGCTGCCATCTGGTTGGGCAGTAAGGTGTTTTTATAAAACGCCCTGCAAAAATCCATCGTCGCTTTGTCGTTAATAAAATCGGCAAAGGCGGCCACTTGCATCGTCCAGCAAACGCTGTGATTGTTGCCGTTGTCCCGCTCGGCAATGCCGTATTCGTGAGTGGTCAACCAGTTTAAATAAGAGGTAAACCAGGATTGAATGGTAGTCAGATCTGCCTTTGAAAGTGCCGAGGAGGTTTCTATTGCCTGAATCGCTTTGGTCACTTCAATCAAATGTATGGTATCAATAATCCCAATGCCACGACCAGTAGCGACGCCTTTAACAGCTTGGGCAAAAAGTAAATTGGGATTCATCTTGGTTTTTTCATCGATAAACCAAGCACGCAAATGAATCACCAATTCATCGGCATATATGCGATCTTTGGTCAAAATATAGGCGGAGGCTAAAGCACCTGAAATCTGACTCAACCGAATCAATGCTTCCCTATGTGCCGTGAAATTATCTGGGTTAGTCATGCCGTCTTTTCGAATATAGGGACCTTCAGGATTTTGTGTGTCCGGCCACCAATAATCACCTTCGGAATAGAAATCGTGGCTATTGCCTGCACTTCTTTCGCAGATAGTATTAGTAACCGTTATAGGCACAGCATGTAGATATAGCAGGGCATTTTTCAGCACTCGCTCCTTCTCGATTTTTTGGAGATTGAAAGATGATTTAGTAGTGGCACAATTCACCAAGCTCAATGCTGCCAACACGATTAATTTAGACCTTATTATTATACCCATATTGAATTTATGCTTACCTAACAGGATTACCCTATATAGCACGAAAGGTGTAATTCGTTTTACCAAATTACACCCAACGGTTCTTGTTTAAAAAAAGTAGGCAATGCTATTGCTGTATTTTTAAGTATTCTCCTTTAAAACTTTGGTTCAATACCGTCATTTCAATTGGTCCGTTAGCGGAGTCCGGAACCACTTCGATAGAAGCTTTACCGTTTGACATTTTAATGGACTCGCTTCCAATAGGAGTGCCCTGATTTTTCATTGTTTTCCCTCCTGATACACATTGAAAATAAACGCGTTGTTCGTAATCAAGGCAACGTAAATTGTTTTTATCCACAGCGATTGCGGTAACGAGGTAATTCCCGTTTTTCATTTTTTCGGCAGATAATTTCAAATCCTCTGCCGCTTCATTCTTGTTGAATCGATAATTGACGGATATGGTATCGGTTACGGTTTTTCCTTCTTTCGTTTCACCAATAGCTATCAAGGTGTTTTTTCCTTCGGCGAAGTTAACATCCCAGGTTAGGCCACAGGCTGGGAAACTTTTAATATCCCTTTGTTTGCTACCCAAAGACTTCCCGTTATGGTAGAGTGTCACTTTAGGACAATTACTGTATACACTAAGAACACGGGGAACATCTTTTGGACCTTGACGATCGGTCCAAGTGTGAGATTCTATATAGGTAAATGGAACCTCGCTCCAATAACTTTTAAACACATAATAGGCATCTTTAGGATTCCCGTTTCTATCCACTAGTCCTTTTTGGTTCATGTAAGGAATGTCGTCCTCCGGACGCAATGGTGTCGCGAAATCTTTGAATGCCCATTGAACATTTCCAACAAAATCGGGGTCATTTTCGGAAACATGCAGATGCCAATCGAAAAGATCCACAATATAACTCTCACTCCAATCCCCTATTTGTGCAATATTAGCCACTTTAGTTTGAACAATAGCTTCTTCCCAACCCTCTGATTTTATGGCTCCCTCTCCAGTAATTGGATTTTCACTATGACGCCCTACTTGGCTATCGCCACCAAACTCTGCATGTATAAAATGAGGGTATTTTTTCTTGTAGGTGTCTAACGCTTTTTTGTAGCTTTTATAACTTCCTGAATACCAACCAGACCATATTGAAGGAGAAAAAACATCAACGATTTTTGATCCCTCTTCATATTTTCGAAGAGTAGTTTTTCGGCTAGGATCTAATTTATGGGCTATGTCATTAATTTCAGTTAAAAAGGAATTCATTTTTTCGGTATTGTCGCCACCCGGAAAATCAGGTAACCAACCCATTTCGTTGCCCATGGACCATAAGATAATAGAAGGATGATTGTAATTTTGGTTAATTATTTCAGTAAGCATATTCTTTGAATTGGTTTGCCAAACTTCATTACCAACTCCACCACGACACCATGGCAATTCGTCCCAAACCAATAAACCCAATTCGTCACAGGCTTTGTAAATCTCAGGATCTTGTGGATAATGGGCTAAACGCACAAAATTTGCACCCATATTCTTGATGGATTCCATATCAACTCTATGTTGTTCATTAGACATGGCCGCTCCTACACCTGCTTGCTCTTCGTGCCTGTGTGTACCGCGAAGCAAAAGTCTTTTTCCGTTAAGATAAAAAGGACCAAAATCTTTAAACTCAAACCAACGGAATCCAACTTTGTCATCCATTTTATCATAAGTCACCCCTTTTTCAAGAAGCGAAACGCTTACGGAGTATAAATTAGGTGTTTTAGTATCCCATAATTCTGGATTTTTGATTGGATCAAATACTATCTTTGTTTCCTCTCCGGCAACCGCAACAGTCTTAGTAGCCACGACTTTCCCTTTTGGGTTTTTCAGCACCGCTTTTAAGGACAAATCACTGCCTGCTTTTATGTTTTTGACTGTCGTTAGCAAACTCAAAGAGGCGCTTTTGGCAGAAACTGCGGGTGTAGTGATTTTAAAATTATCGATATGGTTTTTTAACGTAGACTCCAACCATACGTCTCTTGTAATACCTCCATAAATAGTAAAATCGCTTTTTTGGGAAGGAATTATTTCTATATTAAAACTATTGTCCACACGCACTAAAATTTCATTATCGCCAGTGGTGATGAAATTTGTTATATCTATGGTAAAGCCTATATAACCTCCTATATGTCCACCAGCTTCTTTGCCATTGACATACACATTTGTGGTAACATTAGATCCTTCGAAATATAAAGAGTATAATTTATTTGTATCAATTTCAGAAAAATTAATATTCTTTTTATACCAACTAGCGCTTCTTCTATATCCCGGATCCAGATCAGTGGCATCCTGACTATTCCATGTGTGAGGCAAGTTTAACGTAACCCAATTGGTGGATTTATTTACCTCATTTAAGCTTTTTGTGCTATTATCTATATAAGACCAATTGCTATTTATATTTACTTTGGTTCTTTCGGTATTCTTAATAGTTTGCGCATTAATAAAACCCAAATTGGTTAGCAATGCGGCAAATATTATACTTTTGAATAACTGTATATTTCTCATGAAAATTAAAGTGATTTTTTTCTTAATAAGGTTTCTAAAAAATAGTAATCCGCGTAAATAATAGGCTGATCCATTTCGTCTTTCTTTGGCCAATTCCCAGTGCTGTGGTCAAATATAAAAGGACCATTTACTGATTCGCCTAAAATGTACTTTTCTGAACTTAAGGTATTGATTACTTTATTTGAATAGTTCAAATAGGCTTCATTTTTTGTGATGGTATACAATTCAATAAGTGCGGAAGCCATAACTGTAGCGGCCGAAACATCTCTAGGAGCGTTAGGGATACTAGTATCATTAAAATCCCAATAAGGAATTCCGTCTTCAGGCATATTTTTATGGTTGATAAAGAACTGGGCAGTGGCTTCGGCACGATTCAAATAGGCTTTGTCATGAGTGTAGCGGTAAGACATGGTAAAAC
This sequence comes from Flavobacteriaceae bacterium, assembly GCA_947461915.1. Lineage (GTDB taxonomy): Bacteria > Bacteroidota > Bacteroidia > Flavobacteriales > Flavobacteriaceae > Flavobacterium. The sequence goes on along the minus strand of CANHNG010000027.1, from coordinate 6,907 downwards.
CATATACCGCCCATGACTGCCCCCTAGCCCATGAAGAATCATCGTTAAATCCTTGATAGGTTATTTTATTTTTCACTCTTCCGGCAATGGTATCATATACCAGAACATGGTAACAACTGTCGTCTTTTCTAAAATGATTTTTTAAGGTTGTATTGGCATGCTGAATAGCAATGTTTTTATATTTGTTGTCCCCTGATATTTTCGATGCTTCGAAAAGCAATTCCAGATTCATCATGTTGTCCATAATGACCGGAAACTCCCAAATGTCTTTATTAAAATCCCAAGAGCGAATAGAACCAACTGTTTTATTGAATCGGGTGCAAAGTGTTTGCGCACTTTTAACTATAATTTCTTTGTATTTTTTGTTCTCTTCAACTTCTAGTCCTTTTCCGAAACTGCAAAAAACTTTAAATCCCATATCATGGGTTTTGTTATTGAATTTTTCTTTTTCTATATAAGTATTCCAAAGGGCTGCTCTTTCCTTATATCTTTTATCACCAGTAAGTGTATACAATTGCCAAAGATTTCCAACAAAAAAACCACTAGTCCAGTCTTTAGAGGGTACTTTTTTAATAACCCCCGTTTTCAGGTCCATACTTCGAGGAAAACTAACAGAATCTATTGGATATTCGAGAAGAGTTTGGTATCGCTTTTCGAGAAGATTAGTCACATTTGATTGATTGGTTTGTGCTTTAGAATGATTCAGTGACTTGCAAGCTCCGAAAAGAAAAGCCATAATAAGCAAAGTAGTTAAATATTTAAATCGGATCATATTGTTTTTTTAAAAGGCAGGTAATTTATGGAGTAAGTAATTAAAGAAACTATTTTTTATTAAGTAACTTAATTAAAGTACAAAACAAGCAAACTTATAGTCATCAATAACAACACTAGGTAAACTTGAAGAACGATATTTTTAAATTTTAAAAGCTTCATAATAGATTTTATTCTAATTTAAATATATTACAAAAAGAGTCAACGTGAGTATTACAAACACAAGGAGAATCTGGAGAATACCATATATCAATTTGCTCTTTTTCATGTTGACAAATTTAAAAATGAATTATGGTACAAAAATTCAAAATAGGGTATTCAAAAATACAATACTTACCTGTTTTAAATCCAAAACGATTATTTTTATCTAACCTAATAAATCTTTGGAAAATTTATTTGCATATTGAGAAGGCGTCTCGCCGAACTTCTTTTGAAAACATTTACTAAAATACTTAGGGTTATTAAACCCTACTTTATAACTTATTTGGGAAATGTTCAACTTATTCTGTTCTAATAACTGGGCGGCACGTTTCATCCTTATTTCTTGTACAAAATCATTTGGGGTCAGATTTGTCCATGCTTTTATTTTTGTAAATAACATGGTACGGCTAACGCCAAGCTCGGAACTGAAAAAAGGAATATCAAATTGTTCATTGCCTATATTTTCTTCTACCACTTTAAAGGCTTTTTTAAGCAACTGTTCGTCTAACGATGAAACGGTAAGTTCCTCTGGAGAAAAAGCATCATCGCTTGAAAATTTTGCTTTTAATCTTTGTGTAGAATCCAATAAATTTTTAATTCTCAGTTTGAACTCTTTCAAGTTAAATGGTTTGCTAATATAATCATCGGCTCCATTTTCCAATCCTTCGATTTTATAAATTAAAGAAGATCTTGATGTTAATAATATCACGGGGATATGACTGGTTTTTATATTTTCTTTAATTTTTGCACACAGCTCCGTTCCCACCATTTCAGGCATTACAACATCACTAATGATTAAATCGGGAATATGTTCAAGCGCCTTTTTAAGTCCTTTTTTCCCGTTTTCGGCTTCAATAACATTATATTCCTTTCTGAGGAGGTTTTTCATAAAGGAACGCAAAACCTTATGGTCCTCCACTATCAAAACAGTATATTTATCTTCCTGAACAACCAAATCAGTAACATCATCAGTATCTATTGTTTCTACGATATCTAATTGAGAGATGTATTGACTCACATCATCACTGATTTTGAAATCTGAAATAATTTCTTCCGGGGCAAGATGTTTTTTACCTAGTGGAAGGGTAACGGTAAAAATAACACCTTTGTCATTTTTATTTTTAACATCGATAGTTCCTTTGTGAAGTAAAACTATATTTTTGACAATGGAAAGCCCAATACCAGAACCTTTATTATAATTAACTTGTGCATTTTTGTGTGTAGGGATTTCGAAAAAAAGTTCGAAAATCTTGTCTATATTTTCTTGGGCTATTCCAACTCCTGAATCTTCAACTTCAATAATAATGTCGCTAGCTTCCTTTTTTATATTTACCGAAATTACACCTCCTTTTGGAGTATATCTGAAAGCATTAGATAGTAAATTAAAAAAAACACGTTCCAATTTATATCTGTCATAATACACTAAAATTTCTTCATCGGAAGTATTAAAGTTAAATGTATATCCCCCATCTTTTGCATATTCAGTAAAGGACAAATATATTTCTTTTAAGAATTTTACAATATTTCCTTCAGCTGACTCCAAAATAAATTGGTTGTTTTCAAACTTCCTGAAATCCATCAGTCGATTAATTAAACTCAATAGATGATTTGCACTATTCTCAATTACCAATAATTTCTTGTACATTTCATTACTCCCGTTATAATCCGAAAGTATCTGCTGTAATGGACCTAAAATTAGAGTTAAGGGCGTTCTAAACTCATGAGAAATATTAGTAAAAAATTGTAATTTGGCAAGGGTATTCTCTTTGTTTATTTTACTCTCCACCTGTTCTAATTCTAACTCTTGCTTAAGATTTTCCTTTGTTCTGATAATCGAAATCAAACCATACAATGCTACTCCTACTATTAGAAAGTAAAATAAAAATGCCCAACCGCTTCTCCAAGGTGCCGGTTCAATAATGATTTCTAAGGTAGTTGGGATTTTATTCCAAACTCCATCATTATTTGATCCCTTAACCTCAAAATGATAGGTGCCAGGTCTTTGTATGGTATAGGCCACTTCAGTGTTTGTGGTAGTTGTCCAATTATCATCTAATCCAACTAATCGATACACATATTTATTATTTGTAGAATTAACAAAATTGGGTATTGCAAAATTTATAGAGAAATTTGCATTATCATAATTCAAAGAGAGTGATTTGGTGTAGCTGATACTTTTTTCTAAAATTTCCTGCTCACCATCAATACCTACCGACTCATTTTTAACCTTAAAATCCGTCAAAATTACTTTAGGAGAATACCTATTTACAGCAATTTGATTAGAGTCAAAATAAGTCACACCTAAAGGTCCTCCATAATAAAATAAATGTGAATTTAATTGTAAATTAGCATTGTCGTTAAATTCATTGCTGACCAAACCATCTTTTTGATCATAAATAGTAACTAAATTTTGGGAAGGTTTGTATTTAACTATGCCGTAATTTGTACTTAGCCACAAATTATTATTAGAATCCTCTGAAATGGAATGAATCGATGTAACTGATGAATTTCCTAAATTAATATTGACTTTGATAAAATTTTTACCGTTAAACAAATACATTCCTTTAGCCTTGGTACCTATCCATATTCTATTTTTTTTATCCTGAAACAAAGAGAGTATGTCGTCTCCTGAAAGCACTTTGTTGTCAAAGAAAAAATGGTTGATATGATAATTGTTATTATCAAAATCACTTAAATTTATTTGGTTGAGACCGCTTTGGGTCCCTATCCAAATACAATCCTTTTTATCAATCAGGAGCGTCCTAATCCTATCGCTAGTTAAGAAATTATCTGAATAATTATCATTACCAATAACTTGATACGTATTATTGGTAGTGTCATATCGAATTAAACCTTTACCAAATGTTCCTAACCAAATTATATCATTCTTCCTGCCTTTTTTTATTACATATACACCAGATTGCTTGAGCAGTTTTCGTAGATCTGGGGAAATATTATCAGTGATGAACCTTTTGGATTTTGTGTCATACGCAGCTAAACCTTCCGAAAGAGTACCAATCCATAAAATGCCATTATCCGAGATATACATCGATTTAATATTATTCCTAGATGATTCACTAGTGTTATTGGCATAAAGATAACTAGTGGTTTGGGTACTGCTGTTCAGAATAGTTATCCCTCCCCCTTCTGTGCCGAAATAAATATTTTTATTTTTGTCAGTAACTATTGAACTCACGACATCAAAACTCAGGGCTTTTTTACCTGAATATTGATTCAAATTTGTAAAATTGACATTCGAGACATCCCAAATATTGATTCCATTATAATAAGTCCCAATCCAAACAGATCCTTTTTTATCCGTAAAAACAGATTTTATTTTACCTGTGCTGGTTGCTTTATCCGGATTATTATAGACTTTCTGTATCGTTCCGTTAGGCTGAATTACACTAACTCCGTTATAAGCTCCAACCCACAAAACGCCTTTATGATCTATATCTATTGACCTAACATCGGCATCAATTCCGTTTTGCTTTCCATTTGCCAAAAGTGAAAGTAGCTTTTTAGTGGCAACTTGGTATTTGTAAATTCCACTCGATTTAGTACCAATCCATAAATTACCTGCGGCATCCTCTTTAATACTTTGAACGAAAATGCTTTCTCCTTTTTCTGGGTCATTATAGTGTTGAAATGAAAACACTCCATTTTTTCTTCCAATTAATCTGCACAAACCTTTGGCTGTTCCAATCCAGATTTCTCCTCTTTTGGTTTCTAAAATACTTAGAACAAAATTATTGGGTAAACTCAATTTATTTCTGCTATAATGGAAAAGAGTAGTGAATTTTTTTGTGGTTTTATTATAAACACTCAATCCTCTTGAGGTTCCAATCCAAATCTCATTTTTTATATCCTTTATTGTCCATACCGTATTGTCACATAATGAATTCCCTTTTGAAGCATGAAAATATTGCCTAAAAGCATTTTTGAGCGGATTGTAACAGTTGAGTCCATTGTAAGTTCCTACCCAAATATTACCAGATTTATCGGTTTCAACAGACAGAATATCATTATTGCTTATAGACGTTGTATCCCTTGGGTTGTTTCGGTAAACAGTGAATCTACTACCATCATATCTGTTAAGACCGTCCCTAGTGCCAAACCACATTTGTCCAATTGCGTCCTGATGAATTGCAATTACGGAACTTTGTGACAGCCCATCAACAGTCGATAAATTATTCAAGCGATACTTATTTGTTTGGGAATAAACGCCAAACGACAGGAGCAAAAAGGAAAGAAAAAAAAATGTAGGTTTCATAGTATTACTTCATCACAGTTTTATTTGAGAGTAACTTATCTTAGATAGGGTTCAAAGATACAAAAAACGTTTTCGCTAGAGTATCCCATAAAATACAATTGATGTTACTTCAAGATCTGATGCATTCGTTTCTTGAGTTGATAATCATATAACGAAGGAGCTACAGAAATAGGTTGATTTACAGACTCAATATAAGCATCCGGACCATATTCTATTTTGAAATTTTGATTCCCATGCACACCAATTAATCTGGAAAAAGGTCCATCATTCATGCCATTTAGAGTTATTGGTTTTGAAGTATCGAATTTCCCCATAACATCTACTTCAATATTCCAAAAAGTGGTAAAGGCTCCATGCGAAGGCCTCCAATAATCAGCGCCCCCTGCCAAAAATAATGGATAACTATTATCGTCTTTTGGTGTAAAGTGCACTTTTACATTATCAAATAAATTTTGATGATTGGCACCCGCATGCTGGTCTAAATTGGCATTGGCAAAAATTTCACAGTTTTGGTACACATCTTTTGTTGAAAAAGTATTAAAACTTAGAGGGTGAACCGCTTTATTGTATATTTTAAGATTTTTTACCAATACATTGTGTACCCCTCCCATGGCCACGGTATAGTGTGCCATATTATTCCCATCAGTCACAATATCTTGAATAGTTACATTGGCAATTTCTTCTGTTAAAACTCCACTTTCAGCATTGTGAATCACTACATCACGAACCCAACTGTTAAAAATTCTAGTTAAAAATAGGGCGTTATATCCTTGCTCGACATGATGAGCAACTCTAGGCGTGTCAGGAAAAGTAAATCGAAGGTGTTCAATACCCACTTCCGACAAATGTTTCCATTCAACCAATTGCGCTTGATAATTCGGTTTTATTTCCAATAATAATGGGGTTTTGATGGTAACCTTATTATTGGCAATTTTTACAATCTCCACTTGTTGTCTTACGATGGGCAAAGTTGGAAATTTCCAATGGTGTGAACCGGGCTTTACCTTGGCACTATTATATAAAGCTTTGATTATTTCTGCATTTTCGCCTTCTTTGTTAAACAACTGCAATTCGACAACATCTCCCACTTTTAGATCGGCAACTTCTGAAACGATAAATGTATTAGTACCTCTTTTACCAGTTAAAACTTTTGCTAATACATTTAATTTTGGGTCATATTTTTCTAAGTAAGATTTTACTCTTTCATTAGGAACTTGTGTCCAGATAAAACCTCCTGACCAAGCATACTGAGAAAAAGGCAAGTCGATGTTATTTTCTTTTTCCCTTTGGCGTTTGTCAAAAGTAGTAAGATATTCTCTCAATTCCTTTAACGATTCTGGCGCTTTTAGATACATCATAGGTCTTGGACAAAAGATTTCAGTACCATTTTCTCCTGAACCCGCACCTCTAAGAACGAAATTGCTGCGTTCAATATATAAAATATCACTCAGAATAAGTCGGCCAGCAGGCAATTGCAAAACCACGTCCCCTTTCAATAAACTTGCAGTTTTAATTGCTTTTAGCAACGCTTTTGAATCATCTAAATCGTCATTTGCAATAACCCCATAATCTGTAGCATTAATGATTTGCTCAGACTTTTGCGGAAGTTGCACTTCCCCAAAATGATAACCAGCATAACTGTAGTCTGGCAGGTAGTTTAGT
>CANHNG010000026.1 GCA_947461915.1 Flavobacteriaceae bacterium | reverse complement strand
TTTTTGTATTTAAATTTTTTATTTAAATTTGATTTCTATATTAACCAATTAACCTTAATTAATTATGATGAAATTTTTGTTTATTCCGAGTTTGATTACTAAAATGTCAGAAACCGATTATGTTGGTTTTACATTTTTTGTTGGCTGTATGGCCATGATGGCTGCTTCAGCTTTTTTCTTTTTATCATTAAGTCAATTTGATAAAAAATGGCGTACTTCTGTACTAGTTTCAGGTTTAATTACCTTTATTGCCGCTGTACATTATTTCTACATGAAAGAATATTGGGCAGAAATTGGAGAGTCTCCAACATTTTTTCGATATGTTGACTGGGTACTTACAGTGCCATTAATGTGTTTGGAATTTTATTTAATATTAAAAATTGCAGGTGCAAAACAGTCTTTATTGTGGAAAATGATTATATATTCTGTAATTATGTTGGTAACTGGTTACCTTGGAGAAACTGTTTATAAGTCAGATGCTGCTTTTTGGGGCTTTGTTTCAGGTGTTGCTTACTTTGCTATTGTTTATGAAATTTGGCTTGGAGAAGCATCAAAATTGGCAAAAGCTGCTGGTGGAAATGTATTAGCTTCACACAAAATCTTATGTTGGTTTGTACTTGTTGGTTGGGCAATTTACCCATTAGGGTACATGATGGGAACAACTGGATGGTACAACGGACTAATCCCTGCTGGTAACATTGACGTTGCATACAATATTGCTGATGCAATCAATAAAATAGGTTTTGGATTGGTGGTTTATAATTTAGCCGTTAAGTCACAAACAAATTAAAAAAATAATATTTTTTAGATTTTTTATTAAAACCGAGCCAATATGGCTCGGTTTTTTTTATCCGATAGTTTTTCAAACTTGTTCGTTTTTTAGACTTTATTCCTAACAATGATAAATGTCACTTTTCATTTTAAAAGATTTTCGTAATATTACTACATCAAATAATTTAGGATGAGAAAAATTAAATATAAGAAAGGCAGGAAGCTTCAGCCATATAATCTAGAATATACAGGAATTCATAAAAGAACAGATTCAGAAATTCAGCTTTTCGTTTATGATGATGCGAATTTGTCTGAGTATGTTGATTTCAATGTTGCTGATCTAAAAAGAAGTATTGATGTAAAAAAAACGAATTGGCTTAATATACACGGTCTAAATGACCTTGATTTGTTGAAATCAATAGGTGACTATTTTGAAATTGACAACTTTATGCTTGCCGATATTTTGAATACCACCCGAAGAACTAAAATTGAAGAACAACAAGATATTTTATTTTTCAACATAAAGTCATTGCTGCCTGCGGAGAACTCCGATAACATTAGTGTGGAGCAAATTAGTTTTTTGATAAAAGACGGGGTTTTGATTTCATTCCAAGAGAAAAGAAGCGATTTTTTTACTCATATTCGGGAGCGAATTAGAACGCATTCCGGAATAGTCAGAACCAAAAAAGCGGATTATTTGCTGTACATTCTTCTTGATTCAGTTATGGAAAATTTTTACATCACCATAGAAAATGAAGAGGATAAAATTGAAGAATTAATCAATCTTACCAAAAAAAGTGCCGACCCAATAATTTTGGAAAGAATCGAGAAACATCGGGATAATTTTAATTTTCTGAAACGATCTATTATTCCACTTCGGGATTCTTTATATGACATAAAAAGTATTAAAGACGACAACGTATTTAATGAGATTGAAGCCGAAAACTTCACTTTTTTTTCTAGATTACATCAAAAAAGTTTAGAGCTTTTGGAGCAAATTGAATCCGATATGGGTTCGTTGGAAAGTGCATCTAATTTCTTTTTCTCGGCGCAAACGCACAAAATGAATGAGATAATGAAAACACTTACGATTGTTTCTGCCATTTTTATCCCACTTACATTTATCGTAGGCGTTTATGGAATGAATTTTAAATATATGCCTGAATTAGAATATAAGCATGGATATTACACTGTTGTTGGTGTAATGGTTTTTATTGGATTGTTGATGATGTATTATTTCAAAAGAAGGAGATGGTTTTAGGGTTTGGAATATAAAAGTTTTAAGAAGTACATTAAGAATTGAAATAAAATTCTCTTGAAACAAATTTAAAAAATTAAAAAGATGAACAAAGCCATATACATAGCGACTAGCGAAGAGAATAGTGGAAAGTCGATTATTACTTTGGGCTTGATGAGCATGCTTATTGGCAAGACGGCCAAAGTAGGCTATTTTAGACCCATCGTAGAAGACTTTGAAGAGGGTAAGTTGGACAATCACATAGAAACGGTCATTAACTATTTTGGATTGGATATTTCATTCCAGGATGCTTATGCCATTACAAAAAGCCAATTAATTAAAAAGAAAAATAAAGGAAAAATAGGAGAGGTAATCGATTTAATTATTGAAAAATACAAACGACTAGAAGAGCGATTTGATTTTGTTTTGGTCGAGGGAACCAGTTTCACTGGCGAAGGTACTGTTATCGAGATGGGAATGAATGTTCTAATTGCTAAGAATTTGGGAATTCCCACCATCATAGTTGGTACCGAGGCAGGAAAAACACAGGAAGAATTGGTAGACAGTCTTTATTTGGCTTATGATTCCTTCAAAGTGAAAGAGGTAGAAGTATTGGCTGTAATAGCCAATAAAGTGAGGCCCGAAAATATGGAATCTGTTACTGCTAGTTTGAAAAATAGCTTACCAGAAGAAGTTCTGGTTAATACGATTCCCATAATTTCAAGTTTGAACAACCCAACAATTCAAGAAATTGTAAAGGAATTGAATGCCAGAGTTTTGTTTGGCGCAGCATTTTTGAACAACCAAATTGGTAGTTTCAGCGTAGGAGCCATGCAACTGCGTAACTATTTATTAAACTTAAAAGAAAATGGTCTTGTAATAACGCCCGGAGATAGAGCTGATATTATTTTGGGAGCATTACAAGCCAATGAATCCGTAAATTATCCTGCCATTTCTGGAATTGTTTTGACAGGGAATATTCTGCCTGAAGAGAGTATTTTGAAGTTAATTGAGGGGTTATCTAATGTTGTACCTATTATTGCGGTAGAGGAAGGTACCTATATAATTACCAATAAAATAGGGGCTATAAAACCTAAAATTTACGCTAATAATAAAGAGAAGATTTTAACCTCTATCAATACCTTTGAAAATTATGTCGATTTGGATAATTTATCCGAAAAATTAATCAAATTTGAATCCGATGGAATGACTCCAAAAATGTTTCAATATAATTTGGTAAAAAGAGCAAAAAAGCACCGAAAACATATCGTTTTACCAGAAGGGAACGACGATAGGATTATTATTGCCGCTTCCAGATTGTTGACGATGGACGTGGTTGACATCTCCATTATTGGTGAACAAAAACAAATCGAAAATAAGGTTGCAACGCTTGGCTTAACTTTTGATTTTTCTAAAGTTAACATCATTAATCCAAATAAGTCTGTTCATTATGACGATTATGTTAATACTTACTATGAGTTGAGAAAGGAAAAGAAAATGACTCTCGAAATAGCGAAAGATTTGATGGAAGACGGTTCTTATTTTGGAACTATGATGGTCTATAAAGGTCACGCAGACGGAATGGTTTCTGGCGCTGCACACACAACCCAACATACTATTTTGCCTGCTTTGCAATTCATTAAAACAAAACCGAATTCAAGTGTTGTTTCTTCAATCTTTTTCATGTGTTTGGAAGACCGAGTTTCAATTTTTGGCGACTGTGCCATCAATCCGAATCCTACTGCAGAACAATTGGCAGAAATAGCTATTTCATCGGCTGAATCCAGCATGGCTTTTGGGATAGAACCTAAAATTGCGATGCTTTCTTATTCTTCCGGTTCTTCCGGAAAAGGGGATGAGGTAGACAAAGTAAGAACGGCAACGGAAATTGTCAGGCATAAACGTCCCGATTTAAAAATTGAGGGCCCAATTCAATACGATGCGGCTGTTGATCCTGAAGTGGGACAGAGCAAAATGCCAAATTCAGAAGTGGCGGGACACGCCAGCGTTTTGATTTTTCCGGATTTGAATACTGGGAATAATACTTATAAAGCCGTTCAAAGAGAAACTGGCGCATTGGCTATTGGACCCATGTTGCAAGGATTGAACAAGCCCGTAAACGATTTAAGCCGAGGTTGTACCGTTGACGACATTATAAATACGGTTGTAATTACAGCCATTCAAGCACAGGGATTATAAAATGAAAATAGTAATCATAAATTCGGGAAGTTCTTCCATAAAATATCAGTTAATCGAAATGCCTGCCAACGAAGTGATTTGTTGCGGGATGATTGACAGAATAGGGTTAGAGACTTCCAACCTAAGCTATTCAACGAATAACAATAAAATTGAGGAAACATTACCCATTCCCAATCATAAAACAGGATTGGAGAAAATATCCCATTTATTAATGGATGAAAAAGTGGGGGTAATAAAAAGTACGCATGAAATTGAAGCTGTGGGTCATCGAGTGGTACATGGAGGCAGCAGTTTTACTAATACGGTTGTCATCAATGAGGAAGTAAAAGAAAAGATAAAACAACTTTTTGAATTAGCACCTTTGCACAACCCTGCTAACTTGGAAGGAATAAATGTGGCCGGGGAAATTTTTGATAGTGCTAAACAAGTGGCAGTTTTTGATACCGCTTTTCACCAAACAATTCCTGTTGTGGCACACAAATATGCATTGCCCAATTATCTTTTAACCGAAAATAAAATACGAGTGTATGGTTTTCACGGTACGAGTCATAAGTATGTTTCAGAGAAGGCGATTGATTATTTAGAAAATAGTTCCAAAATTATCACCATACATTTAGGGAATGGCTGTAGTATGACCGCGATAAAAGACGGGAAAAGCATCGATCACACCCTTGGTTTCGGACCAATGAATGGCTTGATTATGGGGACTCGAAGTGGTGATATTGACCAATCGGTTATATTTTATATGGTCAATTCATTAGGGTATTCCTTAGAAGAGGTGAACACGATGTTGCAAAAACAAAGCGGAATGCTCGGCCTTACCGGTTTTAGCGATTTGAGAGATATTCAGTCTAATGCAGTACAAGGAAATGCAGCTTGTCAATTGGCTTTGGAAATGAATGCGTACCGAATAAAGAAATATATTGGATCCTACTCTGCGGCTTTAAACGGCTTGGACGCGATTATTTTTACGGCAGGAATTGGGGAAAACTCGTCATTAATACGACAATTGGTTTGTACCGATATGGAGTATTTTGGAATTGAATTAGATCATGCCAAAAATGAAATCCGTTCGAAAGAAATCCGTGAAATAAATACGCCACAATCCAAAACAAAAATTATGGTTATTCCGACCAACGAAGAAATAGAAATAGCCAATCAGGTTTATGAGTTGCTTTTAGATTAAAATTATACAATTTTGGATAAAATTAGGGGAGCTAATTTTTTAAGTTATTTAATCACAAATGCTTAAGCGTATATTTTATGGAACAAATCAATATACTTGTCCATTACTATTTTTCGTTTTAACTTCATTGTGGGGGTAAGGTGGCCACCTGCAATTGACCAAATATCAGGAGTTAATTCAAAGCGTTTTATTTTTTCCCAATTCCCAAATTTTTCATTCAAGATGTCTACTTCTTCCTGAATGCGTTCAATAACCTTTGGGTTGGAAATGATTTCTTCATGGGTTTTATCAATATTGATTCCATGAAGCCTTTCCCATTCTTTTATAAAATCAAAGTTGGGTTGAATGAAGGCTGCCGGCATTTTTTGTCCATCGCCGATGACCATTATCTGTTCTATGAAACGAGATTGCTTCATGGTATTCTCCAATAATTGTGGCGAAATGTATTTTCCTCCTGAAGTCTTGAATATTTCCTTTTTTCGGTCGGTAATTTTTAGAAAGCCTTCGTTGTCAATTTCACCAATATCGCCGGTATGAAAATAGCCATCCACAATGGCTTCTTTCGTCAAAGCTTCCTCTTTGTAATATCCCATCATTACGTTTGGTCCTTTACACAAAATTTCTCCATCATCGGCAATTTTTACCTCTACCTTGTCGATTACTTTGCCTACAGTTCCAATTTTGTACCCATTGTTCCTTAAATCATTTATCGCTACCAGTGGTGAAGTTTCTGTCAAACCATAACCTTCCATAATTGGGATTTCAGCAGCTCCGAAAATACTTGCCAATCGCGGCTGTAAGGCTGCACTTCCACAAGCGATGAGGTCCAAATTATTGCCTACGGCTTCTTTCCATTTACTAAAAATAAGTTTTCGGGCGATTTTTAATTGAAACTCATACCACCATCCATTTGCACTATAGGGTTTATATCGCAACCCTAAATCTACTGCCCAAAAGAAAAGTTTCTTTTTTGGTCCTTTTAGTTCTAGCCCTTTTGAATAGATTTTGTCAAATATTTTCTCTATAACTCTAGGTACCGCGGTAATTAAATTAGGCTTTACTTCTTTTAGATTTTCGCCGATTTTATCTAGAGATTCACCAAAATAAATGGAAACTCCATAATACTGGCACAAATACAAATAAAATCTTTCCAGAATATGGCAAACAGGCAAGTAGCTTAACGTTCTATTATTCCCTGCTTCCAAGGGAATTCGCAATGCACCGGCAAAGACATTGGAGACAATATTTTGATGAGATAACATCACTCCCTTTGGGATTCCAGTAGTACCGGAAGTATATATAATAGTAGCCAAATCATCGGTTTTCACTTTGTTTTTTCTCTCTTCTACTTTTTCTTGATTGCTTTGGTCTTCGCCAAGGACAAGTAGTTCTCTCCAGTTTTTACACCCCTCAATTTCATTAAAACAAAACACTTCTTTAAAATGAGGTACATTTTGTTTAATTAAATTCACTTTTTGCAAGACTTCAGCATCAGATACAAAGCAGTAAGTAGCTCCCGAGTGATTCAATATATATTCATAATCTACTTCAGAAATAGTTGGGTAAATGGGAACGGTTTGTGCGCCGGTTTGTAAAATCCCAATGTCCATGATATTCCATTCGGTTCTATTATTGGTCGAAATCAGGGCAATTTTATCGTCTTTTTGAACGCCCATTCGTACTAGTGCCCTCGAAACAGCATTGGCTTTGGCAATATATTCTTCGGTTGAAGTTTTTACCCAAACCCCGTTGTACTTGGTGACTAAAGCATCTTGAATGTTGTAATGTTCTAATTGGAAATAAGGAAAATCAAATAATCGGGTGATAGAGGTCATTTTGAAAAAGTGTTAATTGGATGCAAATTAAGTAATATATTAATATTGACCAATTTTTAGGCTTTTAATGTTTTATGCCAGAATTGGGTGTTTTTTGATTCTTTTTTAACAATTCGTAATGGATTAATTATAATACCTTTGCGGAGTTTAATTAATTTATATAGAAATGCGCCACCACTTGCGATTGAATGAATATAAGGTATTGTTTTATAGGTTGTTGTTAGCGTATGTTTTTTATTTCATTGCCAGAATTCTATTTTACCTTTACAATATTCAGTTATTAAGGGTTGACTCCATTCCAGATTTGATTTCTCTATGCTATTATGGTTTGGCATTTGATACAACAGCAATTTTGTATGTAAATTTGCTATTTATTGTATTTTCAGTCTTGCCGTTTTACAAGAATACGAATGCCGGATATCAAAAGTTTCTGTTATATCTTTATTTTGGCACAAACTTATTGGCTTATGCCACTAATTTCATTGATTTCATTTATTATAAATACACGTTTGCACGAACGACTATCGTAGCATTGGATGTTGTGGAGCACGAAACGAATAAATCCACTTTATTTTTAAGTTTTATGGTGGATTACTGGCATGTGCTCTTCCTTTTTGTTTTATTTTCAACACTTTGGGTTTATTTGTATAAAATGGTTGAAGTTCGGTTTTCTTTGCCGACCAAAAAACTTCATTATTTTGGATTTTCCGCAGTTGGATTTTTGGCTATAGTTGCATTTACAATTGGTGGCATTCGGGGTGGTGATTTCAAGAAGTCCACTCGACCAATAAACCTTTTGGATGCCAGTAGACACGTTAAAAACATGGTTCATTCCGATATTGTGCTTAATACCCCATTTGCGATTATAAGAACCTTGTTTGCCAATAGTTTTAAGAAAACTAATTTTCCGGATGTCACTCAGCAAGTGATTTTAGACAAAATTCAACCGATAAAAAAATATCAAAATAACCCTCCAACCAAACCTAATGTGGTGGTTATGATTTTGGAAAGTTATGGTAGGGAATATATTGGTGCATTTAATAAGAAGTCTAATATTCCCAATTATAAATCGCATGCACCTTTTTTGGACTCCTTGTCGCAGCACAGTATGATTTTTACCAATGCCTATGCCAATGGTCGACAATCCATTCACGGTATGTCATCGATTCTCGCTGGAATTCCTGCATTTAAAGATGCTTTTACTTCATCTCCTTATCCAAAGCAAAAAATTGAATCACTAGTTTCGACTCTAAAAAGTGAAGGTTATAATACTTCCTTTTTTCATGGTGCTGCCAACGGTTCAATGGGGTTTTTAGGTTTTGGAAATATTTTAGGGATCGAAAATTATTATGGAAGAACCGAATTTAATGATGATTCACAATTTGATGGTTTTTGGGGAATTTGGGATGAACCCTTTCTTCAATTTATGAAAAATACTTTAGATAAAAAGAAAACACCATTTTTCGCTTCTGTTTTTACCGTTTCCTCCCATGAGCCTTACATTATTCCCGAAAAATATAAAAACAGGTTTCATGAAGGCGGAATTCCTATTCACAAATGTGCCGAATATACCGATTTTGCGTTGAAACGATTTTTTACGGAAGCCAAAAAACAGCCTTGGTTTTCCAATACTATTTTTGTTTTGATCGCTGACCATGGCAACCAAATTTTTTATGATGAATATCAAAAACCGATTAACCGATTCGCAGTCCCTATTGTTATTTATAAACCCAACAGTAAATACGTAGGTGTTGATGATGATTTGGCTCAGCAAATAGATATTTACCCAACAATTTTAGACATGATTGGGTACAAAAAACCATTTCGAAGTTGGGGTAGGAGTTTGTTTGATAAAAAATCAAGCGCGCCATTTGTTATTAATTCTACGGGAAGTAGCCACCAGTTGATGAAAGGGAATTATATTTGCACCTTCGATGGCACCAATGCAACTGGTTTTTATGATAAAAACGACAAAGCTTTGAGGTATAATTTAATTAAAAACAGAAATCCAGAAATGGATGATTTAGAATTGTGCTGCAAAGCTTTTATCCAAGATTATATGGATCGAGTGGTGGACAAAAAACTGTATGCCAAATAATATTAATTTGATTAATTCAATATGAAAAAAAATAAAAAAATAATTGTTTTTTCATTACTAGCCGTCGTTTTGGTTCTTGTTGGTAAGTATGTTTATGACATGAATATCAATCATAATTTCGAAACGATAACCGAAGAGAAAGTGTATAAATCAGGGGTGATTCCACCCGATCAATTGAAGGATTATATTAATAAATACCATATTAAATCGATTGTTGATTTGCGTTTCCCGGGCACCATTGATTTGGTGAACAACCCTGAAATTCCTGCAGAGCTTACCGCCGAAAAAAACGCTATTGAAAAAATTAAAGGGGTGAATTATTTTAATAATGGTTCAGACCAAGTGCCAAAGCCAGAAAATCTTAAAACATTTTTTAAAATCATGGATAATCCAAGCAATTACCCAGTACTTATTCATTGCTATCATGGTGTAGGTCGTGCTGAACTGTATTCGGCAATTTATCGAATTGAATACGAAAACTTTACAAATGAAGAAGCCAGAAATGGAGTAAGAACCCTTATTAAATGGAGTTCTTTTGATGATGGTAAACCTAAAGGTGAATATCTCAAAACCTATAAATCCCGTAAAGAATTGGCTGCAGAAAAGAAGTAACTTTCCTTCGAAATATAAAAAAACTCATTCGAAAAGAATGAGTTTTTTTATGCGGTATTTTCAATTATAGTTTCTCAATCCACAATCGGGCATTCACAAAGGCTTCGTGCCAAGGGGAAACTTCGTCGTTTCGGTCTTTTGGATAATTAGCCCAGTTCCATTGAAAAGTGGAACGCTCGATGTGTGGCATCATTACCAAATGACGACCTGTTGTATCGCAAAGCATTGCGGTATTATAGTCGGAACCGTTAGGATTGGCTGGGTAACTTTCGTATCCGTATTTTCCAACGATGTTATAGTTTTCTTCTCCCATTGGCAAGTTGAATTTTCCTTCACCATGCGAAACCCAAACTCCCAATGTACTTCCGGACAAAGTAGACAACATTACCGATTTGTTTTCTTGGATCGTCACTGAGGTGAAAATACTTTCGTGTTTGTGACTATCATTATGCAGCATTTTTCCGTGCACTTCGTGTTCTGGATTAATTTTCTCCAATTCCATAAGCAATTGGCAACCATTACATATTCCAACAGACAACGTATCTTCTCTTTTGAAGAAATTGTCCAAACTTGTTTTTGCTTTTTCATTGTATAAAAAGGCTCCGGCCCAACCTTTGGCTGAACCCAAAACATCCGAATTCGAGAATCCTCCCACCGCTCCAATAAACTGAATGTCTTCTAAATTTTCACGTCCCGAAATCAAATCGGTCATGTGAACGTCTTTTACGTCAAATCCTGCCAAGTACATTGCATTGGCCATTTCCCGTTCGGAATTACTTCCTTTTTCACGGATGATGGCTGCTTTTGGACGAGGTTTTGAATTGTC
>CANHNG010000025.1 GCA_947461915.1 Flavobacteriaceae bacterium | reverse complement strand
TGGAGCAGTAAAAAACAGTAATTCAAATGGCTCTTTTACAGGAAAAAAATTCAAAACTGCAAACCAAGCAGATAGATACACTGTTGGTTTTCAATTGGCAACCTCAAGTGAAACTTTAGGAGCAGGAAATATTTATGGCCTATCTGCGGGTGATCAAGTTTCATTCACAAAATTTAATCTAAATGTTGGGATCGGTAAGGAATGGAGAAGAGGTAAAACCCGTCTTCAAGGTTTTTACGGTTACGATTTACTAGCAGGTTTAGACATTGTTAACAGTGGAAAGGCCACTTTTAAAAGTGGAGCTCCTTCGCTAAGTTATAAAAATGGAGTTGGATTTAATGTAGGTGCTCAAGGTTTTTTAGGAGCGGAGTACTTCATTTTCCCAAAAATTGCTATCGGTGCTTCATATACTTATGGTGTTAATATTAAAATTAAAGGGTCTGGTTCAGATGCAACTGTTGTTCTACCTATCCCAGCTAGTTCACCAGCTGGAACACCACCAATAACACTTGGAGGTAATGGAAAAAGCACAGGTATAGATATAGGTAATGTAGGTGTTGCTGCAATCTCACTTTCATTGCATTTCTAATCTAAAACTTAGATCATAGTATTAAAACCACGCCTCTGGCGTGGTTTTTTTATGTAAGTAATTTACTTTGTAGTTTTGAATTGGTTTTTCGGTATTGTTTGAATCCAAGAATTAAAGAAAATTTTTTATACGATGGCCATTTTTTTATTTGAACTTCTTAATTGAGCCTGCAGCATAATAGATTGTATTGATTCGATCCTAACAATTTAATTAGGGCTGAATGAAAATATTTTGTCTTATTTCCCTTGTAATATGAAATCAGCATTATTATGGTTTGGTTTTTAGGAATGTCGCAAATACGGATAACCGTAAATGTGATATTGTTAATTAAAATGTTAACAACTATTATTCGTAAGAATTATTGCAATATAAAATTCCGATAGTTTTGTCGGACTAACTTTAAATTAAATTAAAATGAAAAAAATTTTTTTAACTGCAGCTGCAGTTTTCGCGATTAGCTTTGCTAATGCACAAGATGTAAAATATGGAGTGAAAGGAGGTTTGAGTTTTTCAAGTATTTCACAAACAGGTGCTAGTACTTTAACTTCTATCCACTTGGGTGGTTTTGCTGAAATTAAAATTAGCGACAAATTTGCGGTACAACCTGAATTATTGTACTCTGCTCAGGGTGCTAAATTTTCTTTTCTTGGTGTTAGCGTTAGCCAAAATTTAAATTACATCAATATTCCGGTTATGGCTAAATATTATGTAGCCGATGCTTTCAGTTTGGAAGCTGGACCTCAATTAGGAATCTTGATGTCAGCCAAAGCAGATGGAGAGGATGTGAAAGATGGTTATAATTCAACTGATTTTGGTTTGAATTTAGGAGCTGGATATGACCTCAATGAACAAATGTCATTAGGATTGCGTTACAACATCGGATTATCTGACATCGAAAAAGACTTAATGGCAGGTGAATCAGGTTCTACAAACTCTTCTTTACAATTGTCATTTGGTTACAAATTCTAATCTAACTTAGATTATAGTATTAAAAACCACGCCTTTGGCGTGGTTTTTTGCATTTAATCGTAAAATACTGTATTTCAACTGTTTTAGTGTTAAAAAAATTAAATCATGATTTGTATTCGGTAACTTTAAGTAACTAATTTTAAATACAACAATCATGAAAAGAATTATTTTATCAGCAGCGGCAATTTTAGCATTTAGCTTTGCTAATGCACAAGATGGAGGTTTTAAATTAGGAGCTCATGTTGGGTTGCCTATGGGAGACATTAAGGATTTGTTTTCTGCTAATTTGGGGGTTGATGCAACCTACACCTGGAGAATAGTTGACAAATTAGACGCGGGATTGACTGCTGGCTATTCTAGCTATTTAGGCAAAAACAACCTTGATTCTGCTGACTTTGTTCCAATTGCTGCCACAGCACAGTATGCCATTACAGAGGATTGGTTTTTAGGGACTGATTTGGGTTATGCGATTTATGTGGGTGCAGGAACGACTGATGGCGGTTTTACCTACCAACCTAAATTGGGGTACCAAACAAAAGATGTCGAGTTGTTTGCTGCCTACAAAGGAATTTCTCTAACTGGGATAACGTATTCTTCGGTTAATGTTGGTGTGAATTACAAATTGTAATACAATCCTACATTTTAATTTTTGAAACCACGCCATTAGCGTGGTTTTTTTATGTCCATAAATTGCTTTACTTTGCTTTCATGAAAGGAGCAATACCGTTTAATTGTCGCAACGCCGATGATGTTATGCGACTTACATCTGCCTGTTGGCAGACAGGTACGGCCAATAAAATACAATAAATATAAATATATGAATTGGAATCCGTATATTAAAAGTTATCAATCGTATTTGAGAATTGAAAGAGGCTTGTCTAAAAACACGATGGACAATTATTCTTTTGATATCGAACGGCTATGTCTTTTCTTAGAAGAAAATGCCATTGCGGTTTCGCCACTTAAAATAGGGGAAGAAACCATTCAACAGTTTATTTATAGCGTTTCTAAAGAAGTGAATCCCCGTTCGCAAGCCCGTATTATTTCTGGATTGAAGAGTTTTTTCAGCTATTTGATTTTTGAAGACTATCGGTCTGACAATCCCATGGAGTTGATAGAAACTCCAAAAACGGGTAGAAAGCTTCCTGATACGCTGTCTGTTGATGAAATTGATGTCTTAATATCAGCTATTGATTTAAGTTCTAATGAAGGCGAGCGCAACCGTGCCATGCTGGAAACACTCTATGGCTGTGGACTTCGGGTTTCGGAATTGGTATCATTAAAAATTTCCGATTTATTTTTTGAGGAAGGTTTTGTTAAAATCACCGGTAAAGGAAATAAACAGCGTTTTGTCCCTGTGGGAAGTTTGACTCAAAAATACATTCATATCTATAAAGATAGCCAGAGAATTCATTTGAATGTAAAAAAGGGTCAGGAGGACACTCTCTTTTTGAACAGGCGAGGAGGCCAGCTTTCCCGGGCAATGGTATTCACCATTATTAAGGATTTGGCAAGCAAAACAGCATTACATAAAAACATTAGCCCTCACACTTTGCGGCATTCCTTTGCTACGCATCTTCTGGAGAATGGTGCCGATTTGCGTTCTATTCAACTCATGCTCGGTCACGAATCAATTACCACCACAGAAATTTACGTACATCTGGACAGGAAATTCTTGACAGAAGTCATGAATACTTTTCATCCTAGGAAATAGTTGCTAGGTTTCAGATAGCAGATGGCAAAAAAAATCGCAGTATAAATCACATAATAGTGAGTCATACTGCGACTGTAAACTTAATAACTGTTACTGCAAACTATTATTTAGCGATATTTACCGCTCTTGTTTCTCTAATTACGGTAACTTTCACCTGACCAGGATAGGTCATTTCAGTCTGAATTTTTTGTGAAATTTCAAAAGATAAATTGGCTGCATTATCATCGGAAACTTTTTCACTTTCCACAATTACACGAAGTTCTCTTCCCGCCTGAATAGCATATGCATTTTTAACACCACTGAATCCATAAGCCACTTCTTCCAAATCTTTCAAACGTTGTATGTAAGAGTCTAAAACTTGTCTTCTGGCGCCTGGTCTGGCGCCTGAAATCGCATCACAAACCTGAATAATTGGAGATAATAACGATTTCATTTCAATTTCATCGTGATGCGCTCCAATAGCGTTGCAAACTTCTTCTTTTTCGCCATATTTCTCAGCCCATTGCATTCCTAATAATGCGTGCGGTAAATCACTTTCGGCATCGGGAACTTTACCGATATCATGCAACAATCCGGCTCTTTTGGCTAGTTTTACATTCAAGCCTAATTCAGCTGCCATGATACCACAAAGCTTGGAAACTTCGCGTGAGTGTTGCAATAAATTTTGTCCGTAAGAAGAACGGTATTTCATACGTCCTACTACTTTTATCAATTCCGGATGTAAACCATGAATACCCAAATCAATAACGGTACGTTTACCCACCTCAATAATTTCATCGTCGATTTGTTTCGCAGTTTTAGCTACCACTTCCTCGATACGTGCTGGATGAATACGTCCGTCTGTTACTAATTTGTGCAGGGAAAGACGTGCTATTTCTCTACGAACCGGGTCAAAGCAAGAAAGGATAATAGCTTCCGGCGTGTCATCTACAATGATTTCTACTCCCGTTGCAGCCTCAATCGCTCTAATGTTTCGACCTTCTCGGCCAATAATTCTACCTTTTACATCATCGGATTCGATGTTGAAAACAGAAACGCAGTTTTCTACCGCCTCCTCCGTACCCACGCGTTGGATGGTATTAATAATAATTTTTTTAGCCTCTTGTTGTGCCGTCAATTTAGCTTCCTCGATGGTATCTTGAATTTGGGACATAGCCTGAGTTTTAGCTTCAGCTCTTAAGCCTTCAATCAATTGATTTTTTGCTTCCTCTGCCGATAAACCAGAAATGACCTCAAGATGTTGCAATTGACTTTTGTGCATCTTGTCAACTTCCATTTGTTTCTTCTCTAAAGTCTCAATTTTGGCAGTGTACTCTGTGGTTTTTGCTTCAAAATCGTCATTTATTTTTTTGGCTTTTGAGAGTTCGTTTGAAACTTGGGATTCTTTATCTCGAATCCTTTTTTCGACCTCTGCCATCTTTTGGTCACGAGACAAAATGACCTGCTCATGTTCTGACTTCAGTTCGATAAATTTTTCCTTTGCTTGAAGGATTTTATCTTTTTTGATGTTTTCGGCTTCAAGATTGGCATCTTTCAAAATCGATGCGGCTTCTTTCTTTGCACTTTTGATTAAGTTGGAAATATTGCTTTTCTCTATTGTTTTGGCTATGCCAAAACCTCCTGCAAGACCACCAATTCCTGAAATAATTATTGTTAAAATGTCCATAATTTATTAAAATTTATTATATAAAAAAAACCTACATTAGGTTGCTTGAATAAACTCGGATTGACAAGTTTTGAGCTAACTCACTGTTCAAGTTTTCCTGACGAATCAGAACGTACTATAGTAGTGATGACTGGCTCATTCTAATTTGTTAGCGTTGAGTTTACCAAATATGAACTAATGTAGGCAGTATCTTAGTTGTTGTTAAGAACGTGTTTACTCTTTGAGATATTGATCTAAAGCAGCATTGATTTTTTTAATTCTCTCAATGGTTGCCTCGCCATCTATGGCATTGTCAATTTGTTTTTGTTCGGATTGTGAAGCAAATTGCAAGGCACACATCGCCAATACATCCTGCTTGTCACGAACAGCATAATTTTCTTCAAATTGCTTTATCATCACATCAATTTTCTTCGAAGCGCTCCTGAGCCCTTCTTCCTGAGGTAGTTCTACCGTTAACGGATATACCCTATCTGCAATTGATATTTTAATTTTAAGCTTTTCGTCCATATTTTTTACTAATCTGATAGCTGTGCTATACAGTAATCAATTTCACGAATTAATGAATTTATTTTAAGCTTCGTTTCTCTTTTATTATCTTCACTGCCCAGTAATCCGTTGGCAATTTTAAGTGTTTCATACTGCGATTTTAAGGCATCAATCTGTTCAGACTGACTTTGTATGGTTTGTGTTGCATTATTAAGTTCTATTTTCAAATCTTGATTACTTTTCTCTAAACTGTTTATCTTTGTAAAAAGTTTCGCGATCTTATTTTCAAGAGTATCAATAATTTCTGCAATTACACTCATAATTTGTCCTACGTATTACTTAATCTTACAAAGTTAGTATTCCTTTTTAGTATTACAATATTTTATTTGTTTTTTTATATTAAAAAATGTAACTTATTAGTATGTAGCGCCTTGTGTTTTTATGTTTTTTATTAATCACTTTTTTTTAAATTAGCAAAAATGTATTCAATGAGATTTTACTTATTTATCCTATTATTTTGCGGCTCCCTTTTTGCGCAAACAGATTATCCAAAAGACTATTTTAGGTCGCCGCTGGATATTCCCATGCAGTTGTCCGGTAATTTTGGTGAGTTGAGGCCAAATCATTTTCATGCAGGTTTTGATTTAAAAACAATGCAAAAGGAAGGGTTAAATGTTTATGCCGTAGCGGATGGCTATGTGTCAAGAATTAAGATTTCTACTTTCGGAAACGGCAAAGCAATCTATATTACTCATTCAAATGGCTACACTTCGGTTTATGGACATTTGCAAAGAGCTGTTGGCTCTATTGAAGATTTTATAAAAAAAACGCATTATAAGGAACACTCTTTTGAAATTGAAATGTATCTAAAGCCGGGGCAACTGGTGGTCAAGAAAGGAGATATTATTGCGCTTTCAGGTAATACTGGGGGTTCTGAAGGCCCGCATTTGCATTTTGAATTTCGGGACAACCGAACTGAAAATATTATAAATCCAATGCTTTTTGGATTTGATAAAATGTTGAAGGATACTAAAAAACCAATACTTTCCAGCATATATGTTTACCCTTTAAATGAAGCAACTACCGTTAATCAATCAAAGCGTCCTTTGTTGCTCAACCTGATGTTGCAAAAAGACGGAACCTATTTGTCGGATAAAGTCATTACTAACGGAAAAATAGGATTTGGTATTAACACTTCCGATTATGATGATGTTTCATTCAACCAAAATGGGGTTTACAAAGTGCAGGCTTATTATAATGGATTAGTAAACTTTGGCTATCAATTTGACACGTATTCTTTTGACGAAATGCGATATGTAAATGCTTTTATAGATTATTCAAGATACAAAAAAACGCAGCAGAGAATTCAAAAATTATTTATGAAAACCCCATATAAGCTGAGTATAATTAAAACAGATGAAACCAATGGTGTTCTTTCAGTAGTTCCCAATTTGGCCTCCCTTTACCGCATTGAAGTTTTTGATTTTTTTGGAAATACGACTATTGTTTCCATTCCAATAAAATATGAGCTACAACCCTCAATTATTAGTCAGGAACCAGTCCTTTCCAAATATTTGGTTAAGGCAAACAAGGACTCTAATTTCGCCAAGGAAAACATCTCGGTTTTCTTTCCTGCTGGAACTTTTTATGAGGATTTTTATTTAAATTTTGATGTGAAAAATGATACTTTATTCCTTCATGATGACACTGTTCCTGCTCACTCCAATTTCACCATTTCAATTGAGGATAATAAACATACCGAGGCCCAAAGAGAAAAATTGTTCATTGGTTTGATTGAAAGAATAAAAACAAGTTATGTCCCTTCTTTTCAAAAGGATGCTGTTTTTACTGCCAAGGTAAAAACTTTAGGAAAGTATGCCTTGGTTTTGGATACGGTAGCACCAAAAATTAGCCTTGCAAAACCTATTGAAGGAAAATGGTTAACCGACAAAAAGACACTTCAATTGACCATTAGCGACAGTCTATCCGGAATAAAATCTTATAATGGCTACCTGAACGGAAACTGGATATTATTCGAATATGACAACAAAACCAAAAAAATCACCCATGATTTTAGCGATGGGATTGTAGCCGAAGGTGCCAACGAATTAAAAGTGGTTGTTATTGATAATGTTGGAAATTCTACTACCTTTGAAACGCATTTTTTTAGAAGTCAAAAAAAATAAAAACCAATTTCATTGAGCATAAAAAAAATAATACTAGTTTTCTTTTTTTTCTCTGTAAACACTTTGATCATTGCTCAATCTGCTTCGGTAAAAGGAGTAATTCTTGATAAAAAGAACCAACCCGTTGAAAATGCAAATATTTCCTGTTTGGGTATTGGAGTTCAATCTAATGCTAATGGTTTTTATAGCATTACTGTTCCTGCAAATAAAAAAGTGGTTGTTGTATTTTCGCATATTTCTTTAAAAAAATCAACCGTAACCCTAACCTTAAAGTCAAATGAAGAATATGAGTTCAACTTGGTTATGAATGAACAAGAGGAACAAATGGGAGAAGTTGTGATTCTGGGAAACAACAAAAAAAGGGTTCAGGGAATTACAAATATAGAACCGGAAATCATCCGAAGAATTCCTGGGGCAAACGCTGGGGTGGAAAACATTTTGAAATCCTTGCCTGGGGTAAATTCGAATAACGAACTGAGTACGCAATATGCGGTTCGGGGTGGTAATTATGATGAAAATCTGGTTTATGTGAATGAAATTGAAGTCTATCGTCCTTTTTTAATCCGCTCAGGACAACAAGAAGGGCTAAGTTTTACCAATACGGACTTGGTTCAAAACATTGATTTTTCGGCGGGAGGTTTTCAGGCAAAATTTGGAGATAAATTATCCTCAGTATTGGATATTACCTATAGAAAACCGACAAAATTTGGAGCAACTCTTGAAGCGAGTTTTTTGGGTGGAAGCTTAGCGGTTGATGCGGTTTCCAAAAACAAAAAATGGTCGGCAATTACTGGAGTTAGGTATCGAAACAACAGTCTATTGGTGAAAAGCCAAGAAACAGAAACGAATTATACGCCCACATTTGCTGATGTTCAAACGAATATAAATTATAATGACTCTGCCAAATGGCAATGGAGTTTTCTGGGTAATATCTCCCAAAATAAATACCAATACCAGCCCTTAACGCGTCAAACTAACTTCGGCACTATTGATAACCCAATGGCTTTGTTAATTTATTATGAAGGTCAGGAAAAAGACAAATACAACACTTATTTTGGAGCGGTAAAATCTACTTTTGTTGCATCAGAAAAATCTACTTACAAGATTATTGCTTCGGCTTATCATACTCAGGAACAAGAATATTTTGATATTTTGGCTCAATATCGTTTGGGCGAAGTGGATGCCAATATTGGTTCTGAGACTTTTGGTGATGTGGCATTTTCAAAAGGAATTGGTGGCCAACTCAATCATGCCCGAAATGATTTGGATGCACTAATTGTCAATACGGAACTAAAAGGATTGCATAATTGGAAAAAAAATCAGTTGGAGTGGGGGATAAAATATACTAGAGAATCCATCCGTGATAGAGTGGTGGAATGGGAAGTGATTGATTCGGCGGGTTTTTCGATAAATCCTCCCAAATTTTTGCCTAAAAACGATCAGCCTTATTCTCCTTATTATGGTCCTTTAGTTCCCTACCAAAATGTCAGAGCTACCAATTATGTTACCATCAATCGGTTTTCGGGTTATGCACAATGGAACCGAAAAGGGAATTTGGGTACAAACGAAGTTTGGTTCAATGCGGGATTTAGAATGCACCAATGGCAAGTTGAAACCTACAATACAACGGGCGACAGTCAAATTACATTTAGTCCAAGAGCGCAATTTACTCTAAAGCCCAATTGGGAAAAAGATATGTTCTTTAGGCTTTCAGGTGGATTATACCATCAACCGCCTTTTTATCGGGAGTTGAGAGATGCAGATGGAGCAGTGCAAGCCAATGTCAAAGCGCAACAATCCATTCATGTCGTTTTGAGTAATGATTATAATTTCAAAATGTGGAATCGTCCCTTCAAAATGGTGTCTGAACTGTATTATAAATCCCTTACGGACGTTAATCCTTATACTTTAGACAATGTTCGAATACGTTATGCCGCCGCTAATAATGCCAAGGGGTATGCGCAAGGATTTGATTTTCGATTGAATGGTGAATTTGTTCCCGGAACTGAATCTTGGATTAGTTTTGGATACCTAAAAACGGAAGAAAATAGCGACAACAAAGGCTATATTTCCAGGCCAACAGACCAAAGATTGAAATTTGGACTTTTGTTTCAAGATTACATGCCTAGAATCCCAACAGTGAAATTGTATTTGAATTTGGTATATAATACCGGTTTGCCTGGTGGTTCGCCTTCCTATGCCGATCCTTATTTGTACCAAAACAGATTGAGAGATTACCGCCGGGCTGATATAGGGTTTTCTAAAGTAATAATCGATGGCAAAAATACTTCAACAAAAAGATGGTTGAAAAACGTCAAGGAACTGGCGTTAGGATTGGAAATCTTCAATCTTTTTAACAATCAAAATGCGATTACCAATACTTGGGTTCGCGATGTCTATTCCAAAACTCAGTTCGCCATTCCAAATTATATGACGAATAGAGTTTTTAGTGTGAAGTTGAATGCGCGGTTGTAATCCTATATCAAAATATCACTTTCTAAATCCGATTTTTCTATTGTAAAATCAAATCCTAATTTTGAAACTAATTCGATAACCAGATTTTTGTACCAGTTTTCTGATTTGGGGTGAATGTAGATTTTTTCAATCAGTTGATTAATATCCACGTCAATTTTCATTCCATCATTGATTTTAATATTAGCGGAAGAAATATCAGAAATGATGCGTACTTCACGCTCGTACTGAAAACTTTTTCGTTTGAACAAAAAAGGGAAAAACATATCGTCAAACGGAATATATTCTTTTTTGTAGTCAATGTAATTTACTTCGCCAATGTATTGCTCATGATTTTTTTCGGCAATAACGGCGTTTTGCAACCTCCTAATCGTAGATTGAATGGCTAAACCTTCGCTGTTTTGGGTGAAAATTTGCCACATGGCAAAGGATTCATATTCGTTGATGTGCCAACTGCTGATGACTACTTTTTCGCGATGCGTTTTGTAATAATTCAGGAATTCAGGTTTGTTGACAGATAATTTTTTGATCTCCTCAAATGTTGGCTCACTAAAAGTACCTTCGTATTGGTCTTCAAATTTATCCGAACGCGACATAAACAGCTTTTTCGAAAGGAGCAAATCAAGGAACTTTGACAAGTCCAAGTATTTCCAAACAATTGTATCTGGATCTTCCGGAAGATTGATGTTTTTGTTGTTGAGGTACATAATTAAGTTTATGAATTGATAAGACTAAAAGTTTAGTTTAGGCAAAATTCTAGGTAAACACCCAAACTTTTAACCTTCTAAACTATTCAAACGATCGCATCGTTAAAGGCGATGCGCAATCACGATCGAAGTCTTGTTTTACATCATGTTTTTCAAACTCCACTAGCACAAGTTTAACTCAACTGCATGGCAGTAATTATATTTTTGATTTTGTCATTAAGGATAGCTTCCACTTTCGTGAAATTTTCTACGCTATCCAATTCTGCATTTACGCTGATATAAAATTTAATTTTAGGTTCGGTTCCGCTTGGTCTGGCACAAATTTTAGAACCGTCTTC
>CANHNG010000024.1 GCA_947461915.1 Flavobacteriaceae bacterium | reverse complement strand
TAGACGGCAGTTAGCAGTTAGCAGTTAGCAGTTAGCAGTTAGCAGTTAGCAGTTAGCAGTTAGCAGTTAGCAGTTAGCAGTTAGCAGTTAGCAGTTAGCAGTTAGCAGTTAGCAAAAAAACGAAAACGTATTGAGAAATCAAGACGTTTTCGTTTTTTTTATTTTTGAAGAGAGATGTTTAACCTTCTTAATCTGAAATCTGAAATCTGAAATCTGACTCGAGCCAGAATGGCGAACAGGCGAAGCAAATCTGAACACTACTCCTCCTATTTCTTAATCACCTTTCTCGCAACCTCAATTTTGAATTTCTTGCCTTTCATTTTTTCATCCTTGATATTATGAAGGAAGTCTTTTACTTTGTTAAATTTTACGGCTGCAAACGAAATAAAATCCTTCACTTCGATTAATCCCAAGTCGCCTTTCTCCAATTTTCCTTTTTGGGAAAAGAAACCTACAACATCAATTTTATTCAATTTATTTTTCTTTCCACCACTGATGTAGATGGTTTGAAATTCGGGTGGTTTTGGCAAGGTCGTAGAATTTTCCACTTTTAATATTGGCATTCCGTAATCAATATAGTCCAGCTTTTTTTCACTATCGTGCGCAATGACATAAGCTGTTCCGGAGGCCAACATTCTTGCTGTTCTTCCGTTTCTGTGCGTGAATTCATCTTCTTTGGAAGGCAAATGGTAATGAATTACGTGCTTCATTTCGGGAATATCGAGACCACGTGCGGCCAAATCCGTGGTGATTAAATAACTCACACTTCCGTTTCTGAATTGTATTAAAGCGCGTTCGCGCTCGTCCTGATCCATTCCGCCGTGATAGTAGGTGGCATATATTCCTTTTTCGTTCAAAGTGTCACTAATGCGCTCTGCCGCATCGCGATGGTTGCAAAACACCAATGCCGATTGAGATTTTAGTGAACAAATCAAGTTGAACAAACTCCCGATTTTGTCTTTTTCTTTTGAAACCACCATTTTCATCACAAGATTACTTGCTTGTTCTTCGGCAGGAATAAAATCCAAAATCGCAGGGTTCACAACTCTGGTATATTTTGGAATTTCGATATCAGAAGTTGCCGAAACCAAAACACGTTTGTTTAGTTTCGATAATTTTCCAATTATAAAAGACATTTGCTCGT
Source organism: Flavobacteriaceae bacterium (assembly GCA_947461915.1). Classification (GTDB taxonomy): domain Bacteria; phylum Bacteroidota; class Bacteroidia; order Flavobacteriales; family Flavobacteriaceae; genus Flavobacterium. The sequence goes on along the minus strand of CANHNG010000024.1, from coordinate 10,009 downwards.
GAAAACCCAACTGCAAAGACTTGTCGAATTCGTCCAGAATTAAAGTCTCAATTTTGTCCAAACGAAAAGTGCATCGATCTATGTGATCTGCAATTCTGCCTGGAGTTCCAATTAAAATGGCTGGCGGATTGCTTAAATTTTTGATTTCGGTATCGATGGAATGTCCGCCGTAACACACATTTACTTTGTATGCCGTTCCCATTTTTTTCCAAACTTGCTCAATTTGCAAGGCTAATTCACGTGATGGAACCAGAATCAAACATTGAACAGACAATATTTCGGGTTTTAACATTTCGAAAATCGGCAAAAGGAAAGCGAGTGTTTTTCCTGAACCGGTAGGCGAAAGCAGTAAAATATTGTTGTCAATCAATATTGTTTCTTGGGCAGCAACTTGCATTTCGTTAAGGTTTTCTATACCTAAGTTAAGTAATATATTGTTGGAATGATGATTTTTATTCATTCTGCAAAGATAACAGAAAAGTTGGCAGTGTTCAGTTTTTTAGTATTCAGCTCAAAAAATCGAAACCAATTAACAACTTAAAGCTAAATTCAAAATTCTGCTCCCGAGACTTTGGGACGGACTATTGAAAACTAATATTATCTTCTTCAAACAACAATTTAATATTCTCATAAGAATTTTTTAAAATTTCTGGAATTTCATTTGGGTGAAACCACGCTGCCTTTTCGATTCCTTCTTCGATTTGCCCTACTGGAGTTTCCTCAAAATCAGAAGTCATTTCAAACCAATGGGTGACTTTTAGTTTGTAAACTCCGTTTCTTTTGAATACATGATAGGTTTTTTGCAATTTTTTGGTAATTGTCAACTGTTTGACACCCGTTTCTTCTTCCACTTCACGCATGGCAGTGGCTTCAATATCCTCACCTTTTTCAATTCCGCCCTTCGGCAAATCCCATTTTCCGCCTCTAAAAATAAATAAAACCTCTCCTTTTTTGTTGTAAACCAATCCTCCTCCGGCCTTATTGACAGGGATTTTTGATTTCAAGGTTTTCATAATCTGCTTTTCATCAGGGTGGTAGAGGTAAGCCTTCTGAATTTTATTTTGAAATATTTTAATTATAAGCTGAACGATATCAACACTCTCTAACAAGAAAAGTTGAAAATTAGTCTCTTTGGAGATTTCATTTGTCAAAAAAAGTGGTTTGTCGTTCACAAAAACTTTATACATTTGTACTATGATATTTAATAAAGATACTGCCGAGAAAACTGCCGAATTACTTTTGCAAATAAATGCAATTAAATTGAATCCAAGAAATCCTTTTACATGGGCTTCAGGATGGCAATCACCTATTTATTGTGATAACCGATTAATTCTGTCTTTTCCAACCATCAGAAATTATGTTCGCGATGAATTTGTAAAAAATATCGAAAAGCAATTTGGAAAGCCAGATGTCATTGCTGGCGTGGCTACAGGAGCCATTGGCATTGGAATTTTAGTTGCTGAAAGTTTGGGTTTGCCTTTTGTGTATGTCCGACCGGAACCCAAAAAACATGGCAGACAAAACCAAGTGGAAGGTTTTCTGCAAAAAGGACAAAACGTGGTTATTGTAGAAGATTTAATCAGCACAGGAAACAGTAGTTTGCTCGCTGTTGAAGCTTTGCGTGCTGCAGGAGCTAACATAAAAGGGATGGCTGCCATATTTACTTATGGTTTTGACATTGCCCAAGAAAACTTCAAGAATGCCAATGTTGACTTATTTACCCTTAGCAATTATCAAAATTTGTTGAATTTGGCCGTTGCCAAAAGATACATCACAGAGGAAGAAGAGCAAACGTTGAGAGAATGGAATCTAAGTCCATCAACTTGGGGCATTGCAGTATAAAAATTGATTTATTTAAGACTATTATCCCAAAACTTCGGAATTAAAAATTAAAAAATGAATTTAGAAAGTCCCAGAGTTACTGTAGGAAAATCGGCTCAAGAATTATTTGATTTATTGAGTGATGTAAGAAATTTTGAGAAATTAATGCCCGACAATATCGCTAAATTTGAAGTCCTTGGCGATGATTCTTTTGTTTTTGGACTGAGCGGAATGCCCGAAATAAAACTTAAAATGAAAGAAAAAGTGGCGCCAACTAAACTAGTTTTAGGGGCTGCCAGCGACAAATTACCTTTTACTTTGGAGGCAGATATTAATCCCCTTTCAGAAAACTCCTCCAATGTGCAATTGCTTTTTGAAGGCGAATTCAACGCCATGATGGCCATGATGATTAAAGGCCCGATTGGAAAATTCATAGAGACTTTGGCTGTGAATATGCCAAAATTGTAATTGGATCTTTTATAAACAAAAAACTTTCAGCTCAAGTTGAGCGTTTTTTTGTAAATGATCTTAATACAGCATTTGTATTTCTTTAATATCAAACTCAGAAACGGTATCATTTTCTAAAAGAATCCGAAGCTTTCCAATGGAGGAAACCCCTTGAATAATCCCCATGAATTGGTGTTGCTTCTGATCTTCAAAGGGCGTTGGAATTCCTTTTTTGAATAGCTTGTTGGTATACTCCAACCGAAATAAACCCGGGTTTTCATTCCAAGACCCCATATTTTGTTCTAGTTCTTGGACAATCCTCAAAAGAATTTCTTCTTTGTCAAAAGGTGTATTACAAATTGCGGTTAAAGAAGAGGCCTTTGGCAATTGTTCAAAATTCGTTTGGTTGACATTCAAGCCCAAACCCACAATCGAAAAGATACTCCCATCGCTTTTTATGCTATTTTCAATGAGAACTCCACCTATCTTTTTATTATATGACATAATGTCGTTTGGCCATTTAATACTTAATTCAGGAATTCCAAAGCCTTCTAATGCCTGAATTATTAAGACGGACATCGCTATATTGACATCAAAAATTTGGGTGCTATTTTTCGCAAAATCCTTTATCAAAACACTCATTATCAAGTTTTTGCTTGGCTCAGAAACCCATACAGCACCCATTTGCCCCTTGCCTTTTGTTTGATTTTCGGCGGTAACCACAGTGAAATTTTCCACAGCTTGTTTAGCAGACAATCCCTTGAGGAACTCATTTGTGGAATCTATGGCATCGAGTTTGATTCGTTTCATTTGTAGATTTTATTTGTTTTTTAATGGTCAAATGTAATTCACAAATTTGTTTAATTTTATAAGCCTTTAAATTGGTTATGCTCATTTCATGAGAAATTATTTGCGAAACATAATTTAATATTATGTTAAGGTTCAAAAATAATCACAAAAAATGGTAACTTTACCAACTTATATTAAAAATAATTCATGGCAAAAAAGACTGTAAATAATGATGTTCTATTAGCTAACATTATAAAAGGAATAGAAGAAGTAAAAGGAAATGACATCGATATTCTAGATTTAAGGGAAATAGACACCGCCGTTTGTGACTATTTTATCATCTGCAACGGAAATTCAAACACTCAAGTTAACGCCATAGTTAACTCCATACAAAAGACAGTTTCAAAAGAATTAAAAGACAAGCCTTGGCATGTGGAAGGATCCGACAATGCCGAATGGGTACTTATGGATTATGTGCATATTGTGGTTCATGTTTTCCAAAAACAAATTAGGGAATATTATAATATCGAGAGTCTTTGGGGAGATGCTAAAATCACCACAATCGAAAATAAATACTAAAAAAATATACCAATAATGGCTAAAGATAATAATCCAAATTCGAACAAATTCAAAGTAAGTCCTTGGTTAATTTATACGGCAATATTGCTGATTTTCTTGTTCATCAGTTTTATAACTGGAGGTTCTAATCTATCCGAACCTTCTCCATTAACCTCTTCAAAATTTAATGCTTATTTAGAAAAAGGGCAAATTGAAAAAGTAATTGTTTATAATAAAACCGAAGCCGAGGTGTTTCTGAATGCCCAAGCATTAAAAGACCCCGCAAATAAACAGGTAGCAAAAGATGTTTTTGACCGACCAAACAAAGGACCTCATTATACTTTTATCATCGGTAACGACCAGTTATTTCAAACTAGGCTAGAAAAGGCAGTTAATGAGGGAAAATTAAAAGATTTTAATTTCTTACCAAAAAATAACTGGACAGATATCCTTATTAGCTTATTACCAATCATCATTATCATTGGTGTTTGGTTATTCATCATGCGAAGAATGTCTGGAGGCGGTGGAGGCGGTGGAGGCCAGATTTTCAATATTGGAAAATCAAAAGCCAAGCTTTTTGACGAGAAAACGGACATCAAAACCACTTTTAAAGATGTTGCCGGTTTAGAAGGTGCAAAAGAAGAAATACAGGAAATCGTAGAATTCTTGAAAAACCCAGAAAAATACACCAATCTAGGAGGTAAAATTCCAAAAGGCGCACTGCTCGTTGGACCTCCAGGAACGGGAAAAACCTTACTGGCAAAAGCCGTTGCCGGCGAAGCACAAGTACCCTTTTTCTCCTTATCAGGTTCTGATTTTGTAGAAATGTTTGTTGGAGTTGGTGCATCCCGTGTCCGCGATTTATTCAAACAAGCCAAAGAAAAATCACCTGCAATTATCTTTATTGATGAAATTGACGCCGTAGGTAGAGCCCGAGGAAAAAGCAACATGTCAGGCGGAAATGACGAGCGTGAAAACACATTGAACCAACTGCTTACAGAAATGGACGGTTTTGGAACCAATTCCAATGTAATTGTATTAGCCGCAACAAATAGAGCCGATGTTTTGGACAAAGCCTTAATGCGTGCGGGTCGATTTGACAGACAAATTTTTGTGGACTTGCCTGATATTCGGGAACGTGCTGAAATATTCTTGGTGCATCTTGCCCCTTTGAAAAAAGTAGAAGGACTAGACACCGAATTTTTAGCCAAACAAACACCGGGTTTCTCAGGCGCTGATATTGCCAATGTATGTAACGAAGCTGCCTTAATCGCAGCCAGAAACAATAAAACAGCAGTAGATAAACAAGATTTTCTGGATGCGGTAGATAGAATCGTAGGAGGTCTTGAAAAGAAAAATAAAATTGTGACACCGGAAGAAAAGAAAGCCATTGCCATTCACGAAGCGGGTCACGCCACGGTGAGCTGGATGTTAGAACATGCAGCACCATTGATAAAAGTAACGATAGTACCGAGAGGACAAAGTCTTGGGGCGGCTTGGTATTTACCGGAAGAACGCTTAATTGTTCGTACTGATCAAATGCTGGATGAGATGTGCGCCACAATGGGCGGTAGAGCGGCCGAGAAAGTAACTTTCGATAGGATTTCAACAGGAGCGCTTAGTGACTTGGAAAAAGTGACTCGACAAGCTCGTGCCATGGTGACCATATATGGCTTGAATGAAAAAATAGGAAACGTAACTTATTATGATTCAACTGGGCAAAGCGAGTACAGCTTTTCTAAACCTTATTCTGAAGAAACTGCCATGATTATTGATAAGGAAATCTCCTTATTGATTGAAAGCCAATACGAAAGAGCCATCAAAATATTAGAAGACAATAAGGACAAATTGAACCAATTAGCAGACATCCTGATAGAAAAAGAGGTAATCTTTAAGGATGACTTAGAAGCTATTTTTGGCAAAAGGACGTTTGACACAAATCTGGAAGAGGTAGTCGCCTAATAAAAGATACAAAAACGTTTATTATTTTTAAAATCTTAATTCAAAAGATACTTTTGAATTAAGATTTTTTTATCTTTGGACGTTTTCAAACTTTATATTAAAATTAGTATAGAAAAATATGAGTCTTTTTAGAAAAATTTTTGGCGCTACTAATCCAGCTTCTGAGGAAGAAAAAGATAATGAATATGGCCAATTCATTCCTGATGCCGATGCGTCTTTGGATGAAAAATTTATTTATAATTTTAAAAAAAATGGCGGTAAATTTTTATACTGTGAGAATATTACCGAAGTTACAGATCATTTTGAAAACATATTGGAAGAGAATGACTGGTTCGAGAGTGAAGCGCTATGTTATGAGCCTACTCTCTTCAGCATGCTTGATGAAAATAAAATCATCTATGACAAAGCTCAAAACCCCTCTTTTTTATTGGCAAGCTGTGAGAATCTGATTGCTGATGAAGGTTCTGTGTTATTTTCCTCCAACCAAATCAAACAAAAGAAACCAAACGAATTACCCGTAAATATTATCATTGTGGCCTCCATAAGCCAGATTATAGAATCAAAAAGTGACGGACTTAGTGTTATAAAAAAGAAATACTTAAGAGATTATCCAACGAATATAACCACTATAAAATATTTCGAAAAAGCAGCAGAAGAAAATTTTACCCATTATGGAAGTACCGCAAAAAACCTTTATTTATTGCTTTTAGAAGATCTTTAAGATGAATGAAACACTCAAGAGGTCTATATCGGGTGCGATTTATGTGATTCTACTGTTAGCTTCAATACTGTTTTCGACAAACAAAAATTTTGACAGTTTTTTTATTCTTTTTGGAATATTCTTAATAATAGCTGTATTTGAGTTTTGCGGTTTGGTAAACATCAACAAAACCGTTCCTATTCTTTTTGCCGGTGCCACTTATTTTCTGACGTATCGAATTGCAAATGCCACAAAGGGTGAGGTTTTATTATATTCCATCCGATACAACCAAAATATTGAGAAAATCGTTCTTTTTCTAGTGCTGCTGGTTTCTATAAAATGTCTTTTATTTTTATTTAACGAAAATCAGACAACCCTTAACTCTTACTCAAAATACGTCTATTTAATTGGCTATATTATCCTTCCTTTTCTTTTAATAACGAAAATCCCATTCGGAAAAGTAGGCTATAACCCAAAGATTATCATCAGTGTTTTTATCCTAATTTGGACAAATGACACCTTTGCCTATATTGTTGGGAAATCCATCGGAAAAAGAAAATTATTTGAAAAAGTATCCCCTAAAAAAACCATAGAAGGTTTTATTGGCGGAGTTTTATTTGCTGTTTTAGCGAGTTATATCATTTCAAAATACTACATCAAAATTGTGGAATCCAATACTTTTATTTGGATAATAACAGCTTTAATAGTTAGTATTTTCGGAACCATTGGCGATTTAATTGAATCCAAATTCAAGCGCATTGCGGGAGTAAAAGATAGCGGCAGGATAATGCCCGGCCACGGAGGTATTCTAGATCGACTGGATAGTGTTATATTTGCAACACCAATTATATTTTTATTTTACCAAATTCTAAACTATGTTTCATAAAGAAGGAGCTCAATCTATTTTAATAGGTATTGTTTTTACGGCTGTTGTACTGTTATTGTCCGATAAATTTATTGATTTGAATTGGCTAAAAATGGCCATACAAATCAGTGCTTTTGTACTATTAATTATCATATTGCAGTTTTTCAGAAATCCAAAACGTACCGTAATTACCAATGAGAACCAAATTTTGTCTCCAGTAGACGGAAAAGTAGTCGTAATTGAGGAGGTCTATGAAGGGGAATTTTTCAAAGACAAACGAATTCAAGTTTCTATTTTTATGTCGCCCATTAATGTACATGTAACACGATATGCGCTTAGTGGCATAGTGAAATTCAGCAAATACCATCCTGGAAAATTCTTGGTGGCTTGGCACCCAAAGGCCAGTGAAGAAAATGAAAGAACGACTGTCGTTATCGAAAATAAAACTTTTGGAGCTATTTTATACCGCCAAATTGCAGGGGCTTTGGCTAGGAGAATAGTCAATTACGCCGAGGAAGGAATGCAGGTTATACAGGGTGAAGATGCTGGTTTTATAAAATTCGGTTCGAGAGTTGATTTGTTTTTGCCTTTAGGCACTCCTATTAACGTGGCACTTAACCAAAAAGCAATAGGAGGAAAGACCGTTATCGCCACAAAATTGGAATGAACGAAAAAGATTTAGATACACGTTTTCAAGAAGCGGTAGAAATAGCTTCACAGATGACTCAGGAATCCCTGCCACAAGATATCCAATTACGTCTTTACGCCTTTTACAAGCAGGCAACTTACGGAACATTAAGTTACAACCATTCTGAAAGTTATGATTTAAGAAATGCTTTCAAAACCAATGCCTGGATTCAAATAAGCCATTTGTCAATTGACGAGGCAAAAGAACAATACATAGAAATCATAAATTTCCTGTTGGAAAAATAATTAACGAATTATGAAAAAGATGCGTTTTCTAATATCAAGTTTATTGTTGACTACCATTTTAATATCCTGCAACAACAAAAAACTTACTGAAGTAGTCGAAGTGCCTTTACCTACGGCCGAAGAAAAAATAACGATGGGTGTTCCTGACGATGTAAAAGCGGATGAAGGTGCATTCCAGATGGAAAAATTACCTTATACATATGAAGCCTTGACCCCAAACTTATCGACATTGACATTGGAAATGCATTATTCAAAGCACTATTTGACATACACCAATAACTTAAACAAAGCGGTTGCTGGAACCGAATTAGAGAATCTGACCATTGAAGAAGTTTTGTCAAAATTGGACATGAACGATGCCTCAATTCGCAACAATGCAGGTGGCTACTATAATCACTCCTTGTATTGGAAGTGCATAGGTCCAAAAGGCGCCCAACAACCCAAAGACACTTTGACAGCAGCCATCACAAAGAAATTTGGTTCATTTACTGAATTTACCACTTCATTCAAAGAAGAAGCCACAAAACAATTTGGCTCCGCTTGGGTATGGTTAATAGTGGATCGATCGGGAAATCTACAGATTACAAGTACTCAAAATCAGGACAACCCACTGATGCGCAATGCACTCGTTCCAGGAACACCGATTCTGGCATTAGATCTTTGGGAACACGCCTATTATCTAGATTACCAGTACAAAAGGAAAAACTATGTAGATGCGTTTTTCAAAGTAATCAACTGGAGCAAAGTTGCCGAAAATTACGAAGAGGCCCTGAAAAAGTAATTAATTCAAGACCAAACTATAAATAAACGATTCAGAAGGACCAATGGTGATTTGAACCTTACCTTCACCATTTTCCACACGCAAGGGAATACTACTTTGGTGATACAATTGGTCTGTAATTGTATAAGTTCCATCCCTCAAACCCCATTTTTGAAAAATATCTGCAGGAATTCTCAATTCAAAATTACTTGTGGTTAGCCAATAAAAATTGGTGACAACAATCAATTTTTGAGTTTCTGACCATCGCACATAGGAATAGATTGCAATGTCATAACCTGGTGTGATATTACGATTACTGGATTGGATTTCCTGAAATTTTCCCATTAAGGCAGAACTCTGGACAGAAAAATTGAGTAGTCTTTTATAAAAATCGCGCAAGTCTTTCTCGTCTTGAGAAAGTTGGCCGCCATCAAATTTTCCTTCGTTCATCCAGCGTTGATGATTGGGCACACCCACATAATCAAAAATAGAAGTTCTGGAATTTGTTCCAAAGCCACCATTTTCATTGGCAGCCTCCCCAACTTCCTGTCCAAAATAAATCATGGTTGGCGCAGTGCTTATCGTAGTAGAAACAACCATTAAGGGCTTCCCTTTTTCTGGCGTTCCTGCAAATTCTGGACTTGCCAATCGCTGTTCATCGTGGTTGTCTAGAAAATTGAGCATGTGATGCTCAATGTCGGTCATGTTTTTTTGGATGTCCGAAAGTCCATCAGGCCAAGACCTACCTTGAATTATATCCTTCAGTTTATCGTAGGTTTCCACTTTGTCGTAGAGATAATCCATTTTACCCAAGCGAATATAATTCCGATATTCATTTGGGTTATACACTTCTGCCATTAAAAAAGATTCTGGATTAGCCATTTTTATAGCTGAATTCATATAACTCCAGAATTCATACGGCACCATTTCGGCAATGTCATATCGAAAACCATCCACGCCTTTGGCTGTCCAATACAAGGCGATATCGCGGAATTTTATCCAAGAATTAGGTACGTTTTTGTCATTCCAAAAATCGAAATGTTCCTGACTCGATTTGGCATCAAAACCTGGGGGAAGTTCCGGGAAATCTTTAGAACCATCGGGACGAATTCCGTAATTTATTTTCACGGTTTCATACCAATCGTTGCGATCTGGCTTTGCCATTCGGGAACCG
>CANHNG010000023.1 GCA_947461915.1 Flavobacteriaceae bacterium | reverse complement strand
TATGCTGAAATTGCCAATACGCTAGGTAGTTTTGCTACTCGCAAACATACATTGTCTTTTGGGACTGGTTTACATGATAATTTAGAAATAAATGTAAGGTTATCTCAGATTGCGTCCGACGGCTATATAGATAGAGCTTCTTCAAATTTGTTTGGCTATTTTTTTAATGTAAATTATGTAACCAACTCTACCTTAATTAAAGCTATTGCTTTTGGAGGAAAAGAGAAAACGTATCAGGCTTATTGGGGGATAGAAGACCCTGATAAATTAAAAAGCGACAGAACATTTAACCCCGCTGGAATGTATTTTGACGCTGATGGGAATATGAAATTCTACGATAATGAAACGGACAATTACGTTCAAAATCATTTCCAATTGCATTGGTCAGAAAAATGGAGTAATCAATGGACTTCTAACTTAGCCTTGCATTATACAAGAGGGAAAGGATATTTTGAGCAATATAAAGAAGATGAAACTTTAGCAGATTATTATTTGCCTAATTTCGGCGGTAATTCAATTTCAGATTTAGTAAGAAAAAGATGGTTGGATAATGATTTTTATGGAGCTACTTTCTCATTGAATTATAAAACAACTAAAACAGATATAATGTTAGGAGGCGCTGCCAATCGCTATTTGGGCAATCATTTTGCGGAAGTAGTTTGGACTCCATATTACAAACCAAATAACAATAGATATTATGATAATATTGGAAATAAGGAGGATGTTAGTTTTTACACAAAAGCATCTTACGATATCACAAATAAACTCAATCTTTTTGCCGATTTACAATACAGAATGGTTTTCTATCAAGCCAACAGTGTCAAATTTTTGGATGTAAATGACACTTTTCGATTTTTTAATCCGAAAGCAGGATTGAATTATAAATTTAATAATAAAAATTCCTTTTATGGTTACTTTGGTATTGCAAATAAAGAGCCAAGACGGGATGATTACGAAAATGGAAGTATAAATCCAGAACGTTTATTTGACTATGAGCTAGGATGGAAATACAATACATCAAACGTAAAAGTTTCGGCTAATGCCTTTTATATGAAATACCAAAATCAACTAGTCATGACAGGAGCTTTAAATGATGTTGGATCCCCAATTTTTACCAATAGCGGAGATAGTTATAGATTGGGATTAGAACTAGAGTCTACAATTAATTTAGGGAGTAAATTTGTTTTACAGCCTAATTTTACGGTAAGTCAAAATAAGAATCAGGATTTCAATTTTCAACGGGATGGAATCCTTCAAAATTTGGGAAATACGGCTATTGCCTATTCTCCAAATATAGTTGTAGGAAATCGATTCGCTTTTCTGCCAATAAAAAATTTACAAATATCGTTGCTTTCTAAATATGTGGGCGAGCAGTATATGGGGAATATTGATTCCGAGAATTCAAAATTGAGTGCTTATTTTGTTAATGATTTAAATATAACTTATGATTGGAAGATCAACAAAGGGATTAAATCCATTGTATTTTCTGGCTTAGTAAATAATCTATTCAATTTAGAATACGAATCAAATGGGTATTTTTATACTTATGATGATGATTGGAGTAATCCTGGAAGTGTAAAAACTATTGAAGGTGTAGGGTACTTTCCACAAGCAGGAATCAATTTCTTAGCAGGCATGACGCTGAAGTTTTAGATTAATTGTAACTGTATTTAATAAAATACTGATTTTCAATAATTTAATACTTTTTTTAGTTAGATACCCGCAAAACATTTCCCCTAACTTCCACCCGATATTGTTTTAAAGGGTATTGTTTACCAGTACTTTGACCTGAAAACAAACTATATTCCGCACCGTCACAAGAACAAACCACAGTTGTTTTGTCAATTTTTAATAGGTCTACAGGGTCTAGTTTTTTAAAATTCATCGTAGAACAGGAACTTAAAGTCTGATTTGGACAAGTGGCATCAAAGGCAACGTAGCCACTGCCGGTATTAAAAATAAATAAACCTCGACCTATTCCTTGATTGGGGTAATAAATAGCATTGATAGGAGTCAAAAGATTGGAATAAGTAGGTAAATCCATGTTGACGTCTATGGTAAAAGTATAATTAGGTAAATACGGGTTTTTATTATTAAATCCATTATCACTACAAGAAAAGAAAAAGGACGAAAGAGTCAACAGCAGGATAATTTTTTTCATTTCTAAAATATTGCAAAAGAATTGTTGAAACAAATTTAATTTATTTAACTTTGGAATAGATATGATTGGCATTAAATTGTGAATTAAAAATTAAAAACAATATCTTTGTGGAAAGAAATCCCGTCCAGATGGGATTTTTTCTATTTTATATAAACGATGAAGTTATGAGCGCAGTATCTTATTACACAGCAGAAGGATTAAAAAAATTAAGAGAAGAATTAGATTATTTAAAAAGTGTGATGCGTCCAAAAGCATCCCAAGATATAGCAGAGGCAAGAGATAAAGGAGATTTATCCGAGAATGCCGAGTACGATGCCGCCAAAGAAGCGCAAGGAATGTTGGAAATGAGAATTGCTAAATTGGAAGCGGTACATTCTAGTGCCCGTTTAATAGACGAAACACATTTAGACGTTTCCAAAGTATTGGTATTGTCGAACGTGAAAATCAAGAATCAAGCCAATGGAATGGAAATGAAATATACCTTGGTTGCCGAAAGTGAAGCCGATCTTAAAACAGGAAAAATATCCGTTACGTCGCCTATTGGTAGAGGATTGCTAGGAAAAAAAATAGGTGAAGTAGCCGAAATAACGGTGCCAAATGGTGTATTGAAATTCGAAATCTTGGAAATTTCTAGAGATTAGTTTCAGATTGCAGATTACACTTTTAAACTACTAACTTCAAACCTCTAACTTCCTATGTCAAGTATTTTTATCAAAATCATAAAAGGAGAAATTCCTTGTTATAAGATAGCCGAGGATGCTGATTTCTTGGCTTTTTTGGATGTAAATCCAAACGCAAAGGGACACACTTTGTGTGTTCCAAAACAGGAAATCGACAAGATTTTTGACCTCGAAGATGACTTGTATCTTGGATTAATGCAGTTTTCAAAAAAAGTAGCGGTTGCGCTTGAAAAAACAATCCCTTGTAATAGAATAGGGATGGCCGTGATAGGAATTGAAGTTCCTCACGCTCACGTTCATTTGATTCCCTTAAATGAAATGGATGAAATGCGTTTTAAAAATAAAGTTTCCATGAATAAAGAGGAATTTGAGGCCTTAGCGAGACAAATTAAGGCAAATATGTAAAGCAAATCAGCTTTTATTTTTAAATAATCCCTTTACTTTTTTTAAAAATTACCTGCATCGTGGTTCCTTTTCCAATATCGGAATTCAGTACTTTTATGGTTCCCTTGTGGTATTCTTCGACAATTCTTTTTGTTAATGACAATCCCAAACCCCAACCCCTTTTTTTGGTGGTGAAACCAGGTTCGAACACACTTTTAAACTGTTTTTTTGGAATTCCTTTCCCTGTATCTGAAACATTTATTTTTACAAAATCGCCATCGTGTAGAACTTGTAAAGCCAATTTTCCTCTGCCCTTCATGGCATCGATAGCATTTTTAACCAGGTTCTCAATCGTCCAACTGTGCAAAGTAGGATTTATCAAAACCATAATGGGTGATTTCGGGACTGTAAAGGAAAATTCCACTTGCTTAGAAAATCGGGATTGCAAGTACTCATAGGATTTTTGGGTTTCTTCGATGATATCCTTATTTTCTAATTTGGGTTCCGAACCTATTTTCGAGAAACGCTCCGTGATGGTTTGTAGCCGTTCAATATCCCTCTCCATTTCAACAATAGTGGTTTGATCGATTTTTTCGACTTTCAGTATTTCCATCCAACCTATTAAAGAGGATAGTGGCGTTCCTATTTGGTGTGCCGTTTCCTTTGCCATTCCTGCCCAAAGTTTGTTTTGGGTTGCCATCTTGGTACTCTTGTAAAAATTATAAACTAAGCCCGCAAAAAGGACGATAATAAGTAATAAGGCTATTGGATAATATTTAAGTTTGTTTAATAGAGAGGAATCGCCATAATATAATTTATGAATGTTATTATCTGAAATTTTCATAATGATAGGCTCATTTTGATTTTTCAATTTTTTTAAAAAAGCATTTAATTTGATCTTGTCCTTTAATATATCAATATCGATATTATTGGTATTTATTATAGAATCTTTGTTAGTTACTATTATTGGGATAGATGCCTCTTGGATAATCTGAAACGGAAGTTCAATGTCAGCATTTGGATCAGCAGTATTAATTTTTTTTTGAGCTAATGCCCAATTCTGCATTTTAACGCGCTCTTCATTTTTAAAAATTTGAAAAAAGGTATAGGTATTCCAAAGAATCAGTGAAATAATTAAAAAGGAAGCAAAAATGATAATCCAACGGGTTGTATTTCTATTTTTAGAAAACTGCATAAATTGATTTTTGTGGCATAAATATAATAATTCCAATGGCAATAGCAATATCTATATCAAATTTCAATAGTATTGTCGAAATACATGCGCTACAATTTTTCCTTCCATTTTCTTATTCCCTAATTTTTAAACAGAAATCAGAGGATTAGCATTTAGCCTAAAAATAATTCTCAAGCAAAATTACAAAGCTATTTTCAGGGTAACCTTGCACCGCTACTTATCTATTTTCCAAGGAATAGGGGTGGATGCTATTCTGGCTATCATCAATCGAAGCCTTTTTTTTGATGGTAATGATTTGGTGAAATTAGGCAACATTAATAGTTTGCCTACTAATGGAGAAATTGATATATTTGTAAAGCAAAAATTTTTCGGTGAAAGGATTTTTGAACTCAGATGATGTTCAAAAATTCATTTGAATACCAAAGTATATTTGAATAATAATGACATACTTTCGGCATGGAACAGCTTCCATGCCAAAGAAATTTAATCAGAATAAAAACAATATAAAAATAAAATTAAGATGGAAGTTATAGGAAAAATCAAAATGATCGATCAAACCAAAGAGGTTGGATCTGCGGGTTTCAAAAAAAGAGACGTTGTTGTTACAACAGATGAACAATATCCACAACATATTTTGGTTCAGTTTGTTCAAGATAAGTGCGATTTGTTGAATAATTTCCAAGTGGGAGAAGCCGTGAAAATTGACATCAATTTGAGAGGTCGCGAATGGACTAATCAACAAGGTGAAACTGTTTATTTCAATACCATTCAAGGTTGGAGAATAGGAAAAGTACAAGCCGAAGCAGTGCAGCCACAATCAGTTCCTATGCCGGTTGCTGAAGCATTTCCACCTGCAACAAGCTTGAATGAAGACGAGCCAGACGATTTGCCTTTCTAAAAACTTAAATTGAATTTAAAACCGTTAAGCTTAGTTTTTAATTAATAAACCCATACCGTAATTTGTGCCTATTTTAGGATAAATGAAGGCATGGGTTTTATTTTTCCCAAAAGTAACGGATTTAAAAGGACTCCAAAAGGAAACGGCAAGTCCAACGCCAATTCCGATTCCTGCACCGGCAAGAACATCTGAAGTGTAATGTTTGTTATTTGCAATTCTTAAAAAACCAGTTGTTGTAGCAAACAAAAAACCACTGCTTGCATACCAAATATTTACATCTTTATATTCGTAAAATAACAAAGAAGCATTTGTAAATGCTGTCGCAGTATGACCTGATGGAAAACTAAATTGATCGCTTCCGTCAGGTCTCACCTCTTTAAAAGTGTGTTTCAGAGATTGAACAATTCCCCCCATAATTGCATTTGAAATTACAATATTTATCGTTTGATGAAGAAAATCATTCTTTGCTTTAAAGCCTAAATAGCGACCACCATAAATTTGAAGAACAGCTTCATATTGTAAATAATTATCAGTTTTAGTATCAAAATCAGTTCCTAAAACAGCTATAAAATCACCCTGTAAATTTTTATTTATTGGATAGTTTTTCAACAATAAGCCACCTGAAATTAGTGTTGCAGGAATAATAAAATTCTTAAAGGATAATTCGTATTTAATTGAAGAAATGCTGTCTTTTTGTTGTGCATTTCCATTTAAGGATAAGAAAAAAGTAAGAACAATTAATAATTTGATTTTCATTTTTCTAATATTTAAAAAGCGACAGTTGCGCCAATTAAGTTGTAACCAGATTTTCTGGAAGCATTCATATTAAAGGTGTATTTTTTTGTTGTTTCTAAAGGCGAATTACTTTTCGAAATTTTACTTTTCACGATATTTTTACCTATAATATAACCCATAATCATTGCAATTGGATAATCAGAATACCAATGAACATTTGCTTGAACCATTTCAAATCCTAAGATTCCAATGAGACTATAACCAACAGGTTTTATCCATTTTTTATCTGGATAATTTCCAATAATAACATTCAAAGCGGCTGTTGCAGTCATTAAATGACCTGATGGCATTGCATCATATTGAGGTGTGCTTTTTGCAAATGCGCTAAAACTTGGGAAGGGACTCCAATTACCTCCAGGATTATCATCTATTATTGCAGGGGCAGGGCTTTGTCTTCCTGTAATACGCTTAATTGTTTGGCTAAAAACACCTGAAACGGCTAAACTTTCTATAAGTCCAGTTGCTGTATTTAAGGAGCGATAATCATTATTTATTAGACCAAAAGTTGCAAATCCCATACTTAATAAAATAGGGGTTGTGCCATTTCCAATCAAATAAATTGCAGAGGTCATATTTGGCGGAATGTTATTTAAGGGACCAAAATTTTTATATCTTGCAACGTCTTTAAGTCCTAATTCTTCTCCAATAGTTCTTGAATTGTTTAATAAATATTGATCCGCTGGAATTAATGCTACAGTTAAAACCGTTGCGCCACCCAATAAAATTAGATTTTCTGTCGTACCAAAATCCTTAACTGTTCCATAAACATCGCGGGGAACGTGAGTGATCATCTCAAAAAAACGGGGCTTTTTATAGGTATATATTTCTCCATTTGAATTGGTATAATTTTGAAAGTCAGATTTATTAGAAATAGAATCTTTAATTTGGGAGATTATAAATTGGGAAGTAAAGATTAGTGTAATTAGTATTACTAATTTTTTCATTTTAACAAAATTTTTGGCCAAAGATATCGTTAATTTTGTTTGATTTATTTTTTACTATTAAATTCTACTCAATTTTTCTTAATAAATATGTATCATATTTCAGATGTTCTCTATTTTCCTTCTGTAACTGAGGCAACATATGATGGAATTTTGGCTATAGGTGGCGATTTGTCTCCAGAGCGATTACTGCTTGCCTATAAAAGCGGCATATTTCCTTGGTTTGAAGAAGGGAAACCCATTTTTTGGTGGTCGCCAAATCCCAGAATGGTTTTATTTTTGGATGATTTGGTGGTTTCAAAAAGTATGCGAAACATCTTGAATCGGAATATTTTTAAAGTTACTTTCAATCAGAATTTTAGAGAAGTGATTTCGAATTGTCAAAAGATAAAACGCGAAGGTCAAAACGGAACCTGGATTACCAACGATATGGTGGAGGCCTATTGCAAACTAAATGAATTGGGAATTGCAAAGTCTGTTGAAGTTTGGCAAAACGAGGAATTGGTTGGCGGTTTATACGGCATCGATTTGGGACATATTTTTTGTGGGGAAAGCATGTTTTCGAAAGTTTCGAATGCTTCAAAAGTGGCCTTTATTGCTTTGGCAAACCAATTAAAAGTAGCTAATTATAAAGTATTGGATTGTCAGGTTTATAATGAACACTTGGAAAGTTTGGGCTGCCGTGAAATAGATAGAATCCAATTTATGGAGATCTTGAATTAAAAAAACTATTGAAACCAAAGCGTCATTTTCGTTTCCAGCAATCTTCCACGTGATCATCCACCATTCCAGTGGCTTGCATGTGGGCATAAACGACAGTAGAACCCACAAATTTGAACCCGCGTTTTTTTAAATCTTTGCTAATTTCGTCAGAAAGTGGAGTAGTGGCAGGAACTTCCTTTAATGTTTTACGACTATTTTTTATTGGTTTTCCATCGGTAAATTGCCAAATGTATTTGCTGAAACTGCCAAACTCATCTTGCACTTTCATAAAAGCAACCGCATTGGAAACCGCAGATCTAATTTTTAACTGATTGCGAATGATTCCTGAATCTTGAAGCAATTCTTGAATTTTATCTTCGGTATAGTTGGCCACTTTTTTGTGGTCAAAACCATCAAAAGCCAAACGGAAATTTTCTCTCTTTTTTAGGATGGTAATCCAACTCAATCCAGCTTGAAAGGTTTCCAGAATCAGAAATTCAAATAGTTTTTGGTCTTCATAAACGGGCACACCCCATTCTTGGTCATGGTATTTTTTGTACAAATCACTAGATAAACACCAGCCGCATCTTTTAAGTTCTTCCATAAATGAGTTCCTTTTCGTTCAAAGTTTCAAATCCAAAAATAGGATTATATTTTGAGATTCTAAATCTTGTAAGATTGGAAATTAATTATTTCAAACTGCTATTCAAATCAATATTATCAAGGAATCTCAATCATGGAAACACCTTAAATTTTACTTATGAAATTTAAAAACTCATTCTATTTGTGATACCATTTTCAGTTTGGTCTATTGTAAAATATTTGGTTTTAAGGTTGGCTTTTAGGTGAGCAAAGCTATTACCATTAGTCCATTTGATATCTAAGAAATCATCTTTAGCATCATTTATTTCTACTTTACCTGAAAACGCATTCGAAGTGTTTCTTAGATGAATAATGACCAACTGATTCTTAACAACATCTTGTTTCAACCCTTGCTCAATATCTTGCATTGATAGTGTCGTGCGATTAATTTCTTTATGTCCCGCACTGCCTCCATTATCTGCAGCTTCGTAATTGTTTTTACCCGCAAAAATATCTAGATACCAGACCTGCGGTATGCCGGGCATAAACATTTGAATGGCTCTAGCAAGCAATAACTTTTGTTCATCTTCTCCTAATGCACTAAAAAACGTAGCATTTATTTGATAATACGAAATTTTATTTCCGGACGCATCGTAGAGATTTTTGACACGACCACCACGTTCCATGATTGTGGTCATGATTTTTTCAATCTCGGCATCTTCTAACAATCCTTTATTATAAACGCCATTTACCTCCTTGCCTTTCAAATCGAGAACAGGTATGCCATCATGACAACCCAGCATGTTTATTGTTTTATATCCTTTGGCAATAATTTCCTTGGCCCATCTTAATATGGCTTTACTGGTTTTGTTTTCAATAGTATGTATTGTTAAACCAGGCAAGAAAAAGTCGTAGATATAATATCCTTTATTGGCTACCTCATCATGTAAATGCAAACCATATTCTGCGTGAATTTCGGGCAATAGCATCAAATTATTTTGTTGTGCTATTTTCTTGATACGCTCTAAATAGTCCCAAGTCCCCGGTTTATTAAAAAAATTGGATTCCCCAACTTGTTTATGCAAATAGGCAAAAGCATCTAATCTAAGAATAGTACAGCCATAGCCGCTTAATTTCTTTAGTGTCTCTTCGTAAAAATCCCAAACCAAAGGCGATTCAGCATTGACATCCATTTGTCCTAAATAGGAGCGATTTTGTTCTACAATTTGTAAAATTTCTGATTTAAAAGGAGTACACTCTTTAAAATCTATGGTTGTAAAATCTTTATTGTCATCAATTGCGGTATTAATTAGGGCAACAATAAATAGAATTTGCTCTTCCGTTAATCCTTTTATGTTTTTTAAATCTGCTACAGCAATCGGATTGTAGGTTATTTGTTGATAAAAAGTATTCCAATACGGCTGTTCTGTGCCATCTGGAAAACGTACTTTTAATATGGGCAAACCCGACTTTCTCATAAATAATTTATGGAGAAATTCCGGCTTTGGAATTACAATACCATCTTCATTTTTTACCCCATTTCCTTCCCAGAATTCATTCCAATTGATAAAAAAATGGTTAAATTTAGATTCATTACCGTGTTGCAGCATATCTTTAAACTGGGGAGATGCCACAGAAAGATGATTCAACACAATATCAAACTTCAGCTTTATTTGGAGCTTATTCAAGTCCTTTAAATCTTTTGTATCTACTAAATCTTTATTTATATCATAATCAATAATAGAAAAGCCTCTATCTAAATCGCTATTAAAAAAGGTTGGTAACACATATAGCAAAGAAAACACATTTTTAAACTCGTCCATTTTGAGCATAGCTATGGTATCACTAAATTTTTCTCCTATACTATCTGGATAAACATTTAGCATTACACCATTGCTGATATTTTTGTTTTTATGTTGCATCGTATTTTATAGAAGTTTAGAAAGGATATTGATGTTATCTGGCAGTCGACCTACATTTTGCAGTTTTAAAGCAGCTAATTTCAAAGCGATATCCAAACATTCATGAATTGATTTTTCTTTTATATAAGCAAATAAAAATCCAGACCAAAAAGCGTCACCCGCTCCTGTGGAATCCATCACTTTATCAATTTTTATTGCCGGCATTTGTATTGTTTCTTTTCCTTTTTGAGATAATTTCACCCCTTTGCTGCCTAAAGTTAAGCATACCGTATCTACTCCTTGAAGATGAAAAAATTCGAATATATCTTCATGGGGAAGTTCTTTCTCAAAAAGGCGTAGCATATCATCTTCACTAATTTTTATTAGTGGATTGAACTGGCAATAGGTTTTGATTACTTTGAAAGCATTCTTTTGACTTTTCCACAGCTTTCTTGCATAGTTAAGATCAATACTTAGCTTACATCCTAAATTGTGTGCTTCTTGTGCTTTCTTTAAGATTGTTTTTTGTGCTGGATTTTTACTCAATGCGAAGCAAGTGGTATGGAATATCTTGGTATGGGATAGTGTTTCCCTTGAAATTTGGTCTTCATAAATGCAAAAATCTGCTGAACGATATGGAATGAAATCAGGTGTGCCCTCAGACCTTGAAACAAAAATCACACTAGTCGATTTATTATCCAAGACGTTAAGATGGTTTGTATTTACTCCAACACTTGCTAATCGTTCTGTAATATAGGATCCAAAACCATCGTTCCCAACAGATGCGACCAGAATAGTATTCAAGCCTAATCGTGTTGAATTCATCGCGACATTAGTAGGCGAACCTCCTAAATATCTATGATAATCTCTAGTTTCATTAATAAGCACACCTTCTTGATGCCCAATAAAATCTACAAGGACTTCCCCAACACAAAGAATGTCTATTCCGTCCTTATTATTATTTATTATATTATTCACTTAATTCTACTTTTTTCGTTTTAATTAATAGAGTACAAAAAGCACTAATTAGCAGTAAAATACCTGCAAAACTAATTGCTTGACGAGGATCGTTATCTAAGAAGTTCTTTAAAATGTAACCAAAGGATAGGTTTTGGATTATCATTGGAATAACAATCATCATATTTATAATTCCCATATAAACCCCATAACGCTCTTTTG
>CANHNG010000022.1 GCA_947461915.1 Flavobacteriaceae bacterium | reverse complement strand
TAAGAAGTTATGCAAGTTTTGAAAAATATACCGAATCTAAAATATATCTAGTTAAACATAGCCTTTAGAAATAAATTGCAGGCTCATTAAGTGTTTTTTAACATTTTATTTTGTAATTAAAAAATTACTTGCTATTTTTGTTATAAATTAACTTAATTTTAATTAAAAATAAATATGAAACATCTTAATAAGATTTTATTTGCTGTACTGATGGTGATGAGCTTAAGTTCTAACGCACAAGACGAAAATAACGAATGGGCAATTTCTTTCGGAGTTAATGCCATTGACACAAAAACGAGTGCTGGTGGAGGAAATAATTGGGCTGATGCGCATTTTTCTCAACCATTTGCGGTTAAAGATAACTGGAATATTCTTCCTTCTGTATCCTATCTTAGTGTGTCTAAATACGTAGGAGATAATTTCTCTTTTGGAGTTCAGGGTTCTGTAAACAAAATTAGCAAATTTGTTACTTTTAATCCTACTGCAGCGGATCGTGATTCTCGTGGATATGTAGTATCTAATCCGGGTGATTTGATGTACTATGCTGCGGATGGAGTCGTGAAATATAGCTTTATGAATATGATTAAATCTAAAGTTATTGATCCTTCATTACATGTTGGTGGGGGCTATACTTTCTTTGGAGATAACAGTTATGGAACAGTTAATTCTGGGGCGGGCTTAACTTTTTGGTTTACTGAAAACGTAGGTTTGGCTTTAGCTACAACTTATAAAAAATCATTTGGAGATAGAGAAACTAGCGGCACGTTAGATTCACCTTCTCATTTCCAACACACTTTAGGTATTGTTTTCAAATTTGGCGGAACCGATACGGATGGTGATGGAATCTATGACAAACGCGATGCTTGTCCAAAGGTTGCGGGTTTAAAACAATTCAAAGGATGTCCAGATACTGACGGTGATGGTATTATTGACGGAAGCGATGATTGTCCTGAAGTTGCTGGTTTAGCTGCTTTGAACGGATGTCCAGATGCTGACGGTGATGGTATTGCCGATAAAGATGATGCTTGTCCAGATTTATTTGGCCTAGCTGCTTTTAAAGGCTGTCCTGACACAGATGGAGATGGGATTGCTGATTTATCTGATAAATGTCCTAAAGTTAAAGGTCCTAAGGAAAATGCAGGTTGCCCTTGGCCTGACACTGATGGAGACAGCGTTTTAGATAAAGACGATAAATGTCCAACAGTTAAAGGTACAGTTGCAAACAACGGTTGTCCTGAAGTAGCTTCTGAAGAGTTGGACAATCTTAAAATTCAAGCTAAATCAGTTTATTTTAATTCCGGCACAACTACTTTCAAATTAGATCTTGGTCGTACTTCATTAGATGTAATTGCAGAACTAATTAAAGGGTCGCCAAATACCAAATTTATAGTTGAAGGTCATACTGATAGCGATGGTTCGAATGCCTATAACCAAAAACTTTCTGATGAAAGAGCCAATGTTGTAAAACAAGCTTTGATTCAAAGAGGGGTTAATGGAGATAATTTAGAGGCTGTAGGTTTTGGTGAAACTGCTCCAGTAGCAACTAACGCAACTGCTAAAGGTAAAGCTGAAAACAGAAGAACTGAAGTGAAAGTGAAAAAATAATTTCTCTTTAAAAAAAATTTAAAACGCCTCGATTTTTCGGGGCGTTTTTTTATATTTATAAAATGACAAACAATTCTTTTTTAGATAAAATCGCACAAGTCTTGCTGGTTGAATATTCAGGAAAACTATCCAATACAATTGTGGTTCTGCCTAATAAGCGTGCCAAAATATTCCTTATTGAAGCTTTAAAAAATAAAGTTGAGACTAATATCTTTTCTCCAAATATTGTTAGCATTGAAGAACTTATTCAGGATATTGCAAGTATTCGCTCTATAGATTCAATAGAATTGTTATTTGAATTCTACCAAGTTTATTTGTCTTTTACCGAAAAGTCGAACCAACAGTCTTTCGAACTTTTTGCCAATTGGGCCAAAACACTTTTGCAAGATTTCAACGAAATTGATCGCTATTTACTAGAGCCTAATCATGTTCTTTCTTATCTAAAGGACATAGAGGACATAAAAAAGTGGGGAATTGAAGTCGAAAACAAAACCCAATTACTAGAAAATTACATCGATTTTTGGAAATTATTACCCAATTATTACCAATCACTTTACAATCATTTGCTGAACAAAGGAATTGGCTACCAAGGTCTTATTTATCGAGAAGCAGTAAATAATCTCAATCATTTTTCGGAGAACATAAAGGAAAAACAATTTGTATTTGCTGGATTCAACGCCCTTAATACCTCCGAAGAGAGAATAATTCAGCATTTAATGGCTTCGGATCAAGCTTCAATATATTGGGATTTAGATCAAGCCTTTTTAAACGACCCATTTCACGACGCAGGATTGTTTGTTCGACGATTTAAAGAAAGCTGGAAGCATTACAAGTCCAATCCTTTTGAGTGGATTGTAAATGATTTTTCGCAACCGAAAAACATCCAAATTATTGGCACGCCAAAAACCATTGGTCAAGCCAAAATTGCCGGAAGTATTATAGAAAACATCATTAATGCTAATCCTGATGTTCCGCTCGACAAAGTTGCCATCGTTCTTGGGGAAGAAAATATCTTGGTGCCACTATTGTATTCGTTGCCGTCAAGTGTTGGGGTATTAAATATTACTATGGGTTATTCGAGCAAGAATAATCCCGCACAGATTTTGATTGCGAAATTGTTCAAAATGCACACGAATTCCTTGTCCAGAAATGCAAAAAATTATGTGTTTTATTACAAAGACATCTTGGATATTTTGACGCATCCTTTGGTCGAACCTTATGCAAAAACTAACGTATTGGTTAATACCATCAATCAAAACAATTACACGTTTATCACCCATCATAAATTGATGGAATTAAATCCAAATCCAAGTGATTTGTTTCTTCTATTATTCCAAAAATGGGAAAAAGGCTCAGTTGCAGTTTTAGAAACCATTTCAAGCCTGTTGCAAACTATCAAGGCCAATTTAAGCAACGAAAACGGAGAAGAAAAAATCGCCAAGGCCTTTGTTTATTCCATTTTCAAAGTCATCAACAAACTGATTAATTATTATTCAAGCCACGAACACATCGACAAGATTGAAACGCTTTATGCCATTTACAAACAAGTAATCGACTTGGCGGAAGTGTCCTTCGAAGGAGAACCTTTAAACGGACTGCAAATTATGGGCGTTTTAGAAAGCCGCGTTTTAGATTTCGAAACCGTGATTATCACTTCGATGAACGAGGGAAAATTACCGGCAGGGAAATCCCAAAATTCGTTTATTCCGTATGATGTGAAAAGAGAATTAGGGTTGCCCACTTTCAAGGAAAAGGACGCCATTTACACCTATCATTTCTATCACTTGTTGCAGCGCGCCAAAAACATTTATTTGCTTTACAATACAGAAAGTGAAGGCTTAGATGCAGGTGAAAAAAGCCGTTTCATCACCCAATTGGAAGTCGAAAAACAACCAAACCATAACCTGACTCATGAAATTTATAATGCTGTTTTACCCGAAACTGCTTATCAGCCCATTGTGGTTCCAAAATCGGAAGCGGTGATGATTCGATTGAAAGAAATTGCTCAAAAAGGGTTTTCGCCATCGGCATTGACAAGTTACATCCGTAATCCCATACAGTTTTATTTTCAAAAGATTTTACGCATCAGCGAAGTCGAGGAAGTCGAGGAAAACATTGCCCTAAATACTTTGGGAACAATCATCCACGAAACCCTGAAAGTTTTGTATACTCCTTTTATTGGGAAATTTTTGTCAGAATCATCTATTTTAAGTTGTTTCATACTTTTAGATGATGAAGTATTGAGACAATTCAAGTTGGTTTATAAAGAAGGTGAAATCAAAAAAGGGCGAAATCTTCTTGCTTTTGAAGTCGCCAAACGAAATATTTTCAATTTTCTGAAAGTGGAATTGGAAAACATCAAAAACGGGGAAGCCATAAAAATTCTGGCATTGGAACAGCGATTCGAACGAATTCTAGAACATCCCCGTTTGCCATTTCCTGTGAAAATCGGCGGTTCAGTTGACCGAATTGAAGAACGCGATGGAAAAATTAGAATAATCGATTATAAAACGGGGAAAGTTGAAAAGGGGAGCATTGCCTTGAAATCATGGAAAGACTTAACAAAAGACATCAAAAACGACAAAATAATTCAGGTTTTGGCTTATGCTTTTATGTATGAAAAAGAAGCAAATGGAAAGCCAATTGAAGCAGGGATTATCTCTTTCAAAAACTTAAAATCGGGTTTTTTGCCCTTCAATTTTAAAGAGGGAAAAGAAGAAAACACCGTAATTGATGAAGATACTCTGAATAATTATTTAGAGCAAATAGTTTTGTTGTTGAATGAGATTCTAGATATGAATATTCCTTTTGACGAGAAAATTTAAATTCCCTTAAAAAAATCCAATAAAACGGTTTTCAATTCTTCTTTATTTTCAATAGTACTCATGTGGCCATCGGGGAAAGTGTAGAGCTTTACGGTAGTATTTTTAATTTGTTTCAGGTTGTCTTCATAACTTAAAACAGGGTCTTTTTTACCAAGAATCAACAACGTGGGATAGGTCGCAAAACGCAATAGATTTTCTCTGTCTTTTCTGATTTTCATTCCTTCGAGTGAAGCAACAACGCCTTGCAACGGCGTTTTCAAAGCTTCTATTTTTACCTTTTCGATTTCGTCAACTAATCGTTCGCGATTGTCTGGGCTAAAAAGATTGGCAATGGAAAGTCTCACAAAACTAGCATAATCTTTCTTTACGGTTTTGATGGCGCGATCCCGATTGGCTTTTCGTTCCTCGTTATCTGCTCTCGCGGTGGAGTTCAAAAGCACCAATGCTTTTAAACTTGCAGGATACATTTCGGCAAAAGCCAAAGCCACATAACCCCCCATGGAATGGCCAACAAAAATCGCTTTACGGATTCGCAATTTGGATAAAACGGCATGAACAACTTCAGCATTTTCTTCCATGGAATGCACATAACCCAAGCATCCTGATTCGCCGTGACCCAGTAAATCAATGGTTATGACACGATGTTTTTTGTTTAATTCTGAAGCCAACTCTTGCCACATCGTTTTATTTTCCAAAAAACCGTGAAGCAAAACAACAGCGCTTCCTTTTCCTACTTCCGAATAGGAGATTTCTGTGTTTTTATAACCGATTTGATTCATATATTAAATTTTGAAAAAAGTGAAAATGGACTCATTAAGATTAATATAATTAAGTTTTCGCCCATTCTTTGATGAAACTAAATTGCTTCATTTTATTAACAAATGTTTACTGAAAAGTCACTCCAAATATATTACTTTTGTATTTAGAATTTTTCTAAATAAAGCAATGTTAGATATAAATAAAGTCAGAGCCGATTTCCCCATACTTTCCAGAACCGTAAATGGAAAACCATTGGTTTATTTTGACAATGGAGCCACATCGCAAAAGCCACAAATCGTAATTGATGCGATTGCTAAATATTACCAGGAAATCAATGCCAATATTCATCGTGGTGTTCATACTTTGAGTCAATTGGCTACGGACGCTTATGAAGAATCAAGGGGTAAAATCCAAAACCATATTAATGCAAAATTTGCTCACGAAGTGATTTTTACTTCGGGAACAACACATGGAATCAACGCTATTGCCAATGGATTTTCTTCACTATTAAAATCAGGCGATGAAGTTTTGGTTTCCGCAATGGAACACCACAGCAATATTGTGCCTTGGCAAATGTTATGTGAGAAAACGGGAGCCACTTTACGGGTGATTCTAATGAATGAAAAAGGGGAATTGATACTATCCGAATACGATAAATTACTGTCCAATAAAACTAAAATAGTGACGGTTAATCATATTTCAAACGCTTTGGGAACCATCAACCCAATCAAGTATATGATTGACAAGGCGCACGGATTTGGTGCAGCGGTACTGATTGACGGAGCGCAAGCCGTTCCACATTTGAAACCGGATGTTCAAGAATTAGATTGTGATTTTTATGTTTTTTCGGGACACAAAATGTGTGGTTCTACAGGAGTTGGTATTTTGTATGGAAAAGAAGCGTGGTTAAACAAATTACCTCCTTATCAAGGTGGAGGCGAAATGATCAAAGAAGTGACTTTCGAAAAAACCACTTATGCCGATCTGCCCCACAAATTTGAGGCGGGAACTCCTGATATTGCCGGAGGAATTGTTTTGGGAGTTGCTGTTGATTATATGAATTCCATAGGTTTTGATGCCATTCAAAAACAAGAATTAGAATTGGTGCAGTATGGAACCAAACGGCTTTTAGAAATTGAAGGACTGAAAATTTTTGGAACAGCCAAGGAAAAAACATCGGTAATTTCGTTTAATATTGGCGAGATTCATCCTTATGATATTGGCACGATTATAGACAAATTGGGAATAGCAGTTCGAACCGGACATCATTGCGCCCAGCCGATTATGGATTTTTTCAAAATTCCCGGAACAATACGAGCCAGTTTTGCTTTTTATAATACCAAAGAAGAAATTGACGTTATGGTAGAAGCTGTAAAAAAAGCACAGCTGATGTTATCCTAAAAATTAAACAAAATGAAACTATTCACAGTACTATTATTGAGTATTTTGCTTGGTAAAAGCTGTTCAAGTCAAACTAAAAATGATTTGAAAAACGCTATTTTGGAATACACCGCTAACACTAGGGGTTTTTACCAAAAAATTAGTGTCAAAGATCAAATGGTTACAGTTTCGAAAGACAGAAGAGGCAAGGACGAACCAGTTACAACAAAAATTTCGGATGCAGATTGGAAGGAATTGGTTGGCTATTTTGAAACCATACATTTAGATGATTTCCCCTCTTTAAAAGCGCCAACAGAGAAACGTTTTCATGATGGTGCCGCCATTGCAAATTTGAAAGTAATTTATAAGGACAAGACTTATGAGACCAACGCTTTCGACCACGGTTATCCACCGGCAGAAATAAAAAAAATAGTAGACAAAATTAATTCACTTGCTAAAGAAGAATAATGACAATAAAAGAAATACAAGAAGAAATAATTGACGAGTTTTCGATGTTTGATGACTGGATGCAGCGTTATGAATACATCATTGATTTAGGCAACAATTTACCCTTAATACAAGAAGCGTATAAAACAGACGATAATATTATCAAGGGGTGTCAATCGAAAGTTTGGCTAAAAGGAGAACAAAAGGATGATACAATAGTCTTTACCGCCGATAGCGACGCCATTTTGACAAAGGGAATTATAGCGATATTGATTCGGGTTTTTTCAAACCAAAATGCTTTCGATATCTTGGCAGCCGACACTGATTTCATAGACAAAATTGGATTGAAGGAACATTTGTCTCCAACACGCGCCAACGGACTAGTTTCGATGATAAAAAATATAAAAATATACGCATTGGCATTCGATGCAAAAAAATAAAAAAGTATGGAACAAGCAATCGACACAAACCTATTAGGAATTGAAATTGTAGCAAAACTGAAAACGATATACGATCCAGAGATTCCAGTTGATATTTATGAATTAGGATTAATTTATGACGTAATGGTGAACACCGATTACGAAGTAAAAATATTAATGACATTAACCTCTCCAAACTGTCCCGTGGCGGAAAGTTTGCCAAGGGAAGTGGAAGAGAAAGTAAAATCGATCGAGCATGTAAAAGATGCCGAAGTAGAAATTACGTTCGATCCGCCTTGGAGCAAAGATTTGATGAGCGAAGAGGCCAAGTTAGAACTGGGAATGTTATAAATTTTGTTTAAAGTTTCAAGTTTCAGGTTGCTCAACTTGAAACTTGAAACTTTAACCTTGAAACTTTTCAAATGGAAGAAATTGTAAACAAAGTGGCCAATAGTGCCTTGGAGATTTTTGATCTCGAAGACTACTATCCAAAGGGAATTCGGTCACAAATCGACATTTCGCTTTGGCTTCTTGAAGGTTTATTGCTGAAAGAAAAAGACTTTAGATTGCATTTGCAACTGCACGATTGGTCGCAATACCAAGACCAATATATTGCCCTCAATTGCAGTACTGACGCCATTGTTCCTGCTTGGGCCTCTATTTTGGTTGCTATACAATTGGCTCCTTATGCCCATAAAATCGTAAATGGAACCATCGAAGACTTGGATTCGGCACTATACGAAGAACTACTAACTAAAATCGATTATTCGATTTATGAAAACAAAGCCGTAATTATAAAAGGCTGTTCGAAAAAGCCAGTGCCTATGAGAGCTTACATCCTAGTCGCACATTATTTGCAGCCCTTTGCCCGAAGCATTATGTACGGAGAAGCCTGTTCCGCCGTACCTCTTTTTAAAGCACCCAAAAAAGGGTAGTTTTTAGAGTTTTTAGTATCTTTACTATTCCAAAAACAGTAAATATGAAAAACCCCTTACTTTATCTGGGATTTATTTTGGCGATGCTTTCTGTAAATGCACAAGAAACTGCAAAGGACACCACAAAACTTTGGACAAAAAAAGGGCAAATCACCCTGCTTTTTAACCAATCCATATTTAATAATGAATGGCTGGCTGGTGGAACAACCAACTTTTCTGGGAATTTAGGACTAAATTACGATTTCAATTATAAAAAAGGAGCCGTGATTTGGGACAACAAATGCATCGTTGCTTACGGTTTAACCAAAATAAAAGCGGCGGAGATAGCCTCAAAAACCGATGACCGACTGGAATTGAATTCGCTTTGGGGCAAGAAAGCTTCTAACGTGTGGTACTATTCTATCTTTTTTAATTTTAAGACCCAAATGGATAGCGGCTTTGATGTAAACCAAAATAAAATTTCTCGCTTTTTTTCACCAGCTTTTTTTCAATTTGGGCCAGGAATATTATGGAAGAAAAACAATAATTTAACCCTCAATTTTGCACCAACTACGGCCAAATTAATCCTAGTGAACAATCATTTTACTGAATTGGGGCCTTCCTTTGGTGTTTTGCAGGGCGACAACTCAAGATTTGAATTTGGCGCCAGCATTTCGGCCTATTGCAAGTTGATTTTAATGACCAATGTTTCTATTGAAAACAGACTCAATTTATATTCTAATTATTTAGAAGACCCCCAAAATGTTGATGTCGATTATCAAATGAATGTGGTCATGAAAATCAACAGATACCTGTCGGCCAATATCGCCTTGCAAACCATTTATGACGACAATGCCATAAAAGCGGCTCAGGTAAGGGAGGTTTTTGGTCTGGGGGCGAATTATGGTTTCTAAAAGTAATTTTTGTTATTCTTCTTTCTCCACGGCATCCTTATAATCTGGGTACAAAAACTTGTTGTAAGGAAAACGCGTGATGTGAATTTGCCGCACGGCTTCATAGAGTCGTTCCCTTAATTCCTCGAAATTTTGTTTGTTTGTTGCCGAAATAAATAAGGCATTTTCTTCGCCCACACGATGCATCCAGGTCGTTTTCCATTCCTCGAGCGTGAAGTGTCTTGGCGTTTTTTCGGTCATTAAATCGTCTTGCTCTATCGTCAAGTGTTTGTAAGCATCAATTTTATTAAAGACCATGATAACCGGTTTGTCGTTCGACTTTATGTCTAGTAAAGTTTTGTTTACCGAGGCGATATGGTCTTCAAAATCAGGATGCGAAATATCGACAATGTGCAATAACAAGTCGGCTTCGCGAACCTCATCGAGTGTGCTTTTGAAAGAATCAACTAATTGTGTTGGCAGTTTTCGAATAAAACCTACCGTGTCTGAAAGCAAAAAAGGCAAGTTTTTGATGACCACTTTTCGAACCGTGGTGTCCAAAGTGGCAAAAAGTTTGTTTTCCACAAAAACATCACTTTTCCCTATGGCATTCATCAAAGTAGATTTTCCCACATTGGTATAACCCACCAAAGCCACACGAACCATGGCTCCGCGATTGCCTCGCTGCACGCCCATTTGTTTGTCGATGGTTTTAATTTTTTCTTTTAACAACGCGATTCTATCGCGAACAATTCGCCTGTCGGTTTCAATTTCGGTTTCTCCGGGACCACGCATCCCGATTCCCCCTTTTTGACGTTCGAGGTGGGTCCACATTCCGGAAAGTCTGGGTAATAAATATTGACATTGTGCCAGTTCAACCTGTGTTCTGGCATAAGAAGTTTCCGCTCTTTGGGCAAAAATATCCAAGATAAGGTTCGTTCTATCCAGGATTTTGCAATCTATAATTTTGGAGATATTTTTTTGCTGTGAAGGGGTCAATTCATCATCAAATATCAAGGTCGAGATATTATTTTCTTTTACATAATGATTGATTTCCTCTATTTTTCCGGTGCCCAAAAATGTTTTAGGATTGGGTTTTTCCATTTTTTGCCAAAACCGTCTTACCACTTCACCACCAGCCGTATAAGTCAAAAACTCCAATTCGTCAAGATACTCGTTGAGTTTCTCCTCGCTTTGGTTTTGGGTAACCATCCCAACAATGGCCGTTTTTTCGAAATTTATTGTTTCTTTTTCTAACATGTCTTTTAATAAGTTACAAATTTAATGATTTGCCAAGGACTTACGAAGTTGTGGGCTTATAAAAATTAGCCAAATCTTTGGAACAATCCTTTCAAACCCAACTAAAAAAAACCTACTTAATTCCTTTGATTCTCGGAACCATCAAAGCAATCACAAACCCAAAAATGCCGATAAAGGCAAATGAAAACCGCAAACTTGACAGTTCGGCAATGTAACCAATGACCGGTGGCCCCATCAAAAAGCCTAGAAAACTTACTCCGGAAACCGCCGTCAATGCTTCGCCCGTTGGGATTGTAGGGTGTTTCCCCGCAATGCTGTAAAGTGTGGGAACAATGGTGGAAACGCCCAATCCCACAAACATAAAAGCGATTGTTGAAGGAATTAGGAATGGGAAAAATACCGCGGTAAACAATCCTGAGGAAATCATAATTCCGCTGATTTGCATCACTCTTATGCGTCCAAATTTATTAATTAAACCATCTCCCAAAAATCTTCCGCTTGCCATCATAATCATAAAAGAAGTGTAGCCCAAAACCGCCAAAGCGCCCGGAACTTTGATGATTTCCTTAAAGTATACACCACTCCAATCGAACATCACTCCTTCGCTGGCCATACTACAGAACCCTATTATACCTAACAGAGTTAAGGACCTGTCCGGTTTTCGGAATATTTTTTTCTTTTGGTGAAGAACCGATTGTTTGGCTTTAATCAAGAACTTGAAATTAAAAGCAACCAAAAAAAACATGATTGTGGCTACGATTAAAAAATGCGAATACGTGTTGAGTTCGAGGGTGAGCATCCCGAGACCTACTAAAGCTCCTGTAAATCCCGCCAAACTCCACATACCGTGGAAAGAAGACATGATGGTTCTTTTAAAAAGGCCTTCCGTATAAACTCCTTGCGTGTTAACGGAGATGTTGGTTAGGTTTGCAAAGATGCCAAAGACAAATAATCC
>CANHNG010000021.1 GCA_947461915.1 Flavobacteriaceae bacterium | reverse complement strand
ATATTTCAATTACTGAATTTGAAAGTGTTTTTGTTGAAGCTGATGAAATATGTAAAATATTAGCAAAAATTATAATAACGTTAAAGGGGAAAATTAATAAATAATTAAGATTATGTATTTCTATTTGATTTTTAATTTTTAATTTTTAATTCTCAATTTTTAATTTAAAAAATGAAAAGATTAGTAGTTCTTGGTGGTGGCGAAAGTGGTATTGGAACTGCAATTTTGGGCAAGAAAAAAGGGTATGACGTTTTCGTGTCCGACTTTGGAAAAATAAAACCAAATTACAAAGAAGTTCTTATTATTAATGGAATAGCTTGGGAGGAAGAAACTCATACCGAAAGTCTAATTTTAAATGCCGATGTGGTGATGAAAAGTCCGGGAATACCGGAAAAATCCCCTATAGTAAAAAAATTGGTTGAAAGGGGGATTTTGGTTATTTCAGAAATCGAGTTTGCCGCTCCATTTACTAATGCCATCACGATTGGAATAACAGGAAGTAACGGGAAGACCACAACAACCATGTTAACCTATCATTTGCTAAAATCAGCGGGATTGAATGTGGGTCTTGGAGGCAACATCGGAAAAAGTTTTGCATGGCAAGTTGCCGAGGATAAATACGATAGTTATGTACTTGAGTTGAGTAGTTTTCAGTTGGACGGTATCATTAATTATAAGCCGCATATTGCCATTATCACTAATATAAGTCCAGATCATTTAGATCGATATGAATACAAATATGAAAATTATATTGCTTCGAAATTTCGAATAACAATGAACCAAACGGAAGAGGATTTTCTCATTTATGACGCAGATGACGAAGCAATCGCTGAATGGTTCAAAAACAATAAAACAAAAGCCCAATTAATTCCTTTTTCATTAACCAAAACATTCGAAAGAGGAGCATTTATAAAATACAAAAAAATGGAGATAAACATCATCAACGAAGAAGAATTCATCATGGAGACAGAATACATTGCGCTAGAAGGGAAGCACAATATGAAAAATGCTATGGCAGCAACTTCTGTGGCCAAATTGATGAAAATCCGAAATGCCACAATTAGGGAGAGTTTGTCCAATTTTCAAGGTGTGGAACACCGTTTGGAGAAAGTGCTGAAAATTCAAAATGTGCAGTACATCAATGATTCGAAAGCTACTAATGTTAATGCCGCTTTTTTTGCTTTGGATAGTATGATTACGCCAACAGTTTGGATTGTTGGTGGTGTTGACAAAGGAAATGATTACAATGAATTGATGTCAATGGTTCGCGAGAAAGTAAAAGCTATCATTTGCTTGGGTGTCGATAACAAAAAAATAATTGATGTTTTTGGAAACGTGGTCGATATTATGATTGAAGTTTCTAGTATGGAAGATGCTGTAAAAATGGCTCAGCGATTAACCGAAAAAGGAGACACGGTTTTGTTGTCGCCAGCTTGCGCCAGTTTCGACTTATTCGAAAACTATGAAGACCGAGGAAATCAATTTAAGAAAGCGGTAAGAAACCTTTAATTTTAGATTGAAGATTTTAGAATTCAGATTAAAAAAACAATAATAGATTTTTTATGACGACTAATGAGCTTAAATTAAGAACAAAGAATTTTTCTTTGACAATAATAGATTTGGTAGAAAAATTACCAAATTCCATTTCTGTAAGAGTTGTCGCTAATCAAATCGTTAAAAGTGGAACATCGGTTGGTGCAAATTACAGGGCGGTTTGCAGAGCAAGAAGTGATAGAGAATTTGTTTCTAAAATGAATATAGTTTTAGAAGAAGCTGACGAAACTTTGTTTTGGATAGAAATAATTATGGATAAGCAGTGGATTAATAAACCAGAATTGGAGGTTATATGGAAAGAAGGAAATGAATTAACTGCCATTTTTGTTAGTTCTTTAAAAACAGTAAATGATAGAATTAGTACACAAAACAAATCATTATAATCTAAAATCTAAACTCTTAAGTCTAAAATAATTTATGAAAGAATTAATATACAATCTAAAAGGAGACAAGGTAATATGGTCATTCGTGGCTTTATTGGCGCTGTTTTCGTTTATGCCTGTTTTTAGTGCGAGTAGTAATTTGGCGTATATGAACCATGGAACAGGAAATACAATTAGTTATTTGTTGAAACATTTGGCTCATATTTTTATTGGATTCATCATTATTTTTTGGGTTCACAAGGTGCCCTACCACTACTACAGGGGGATTTCTTTATTTGGCTTGCCTATTGTCTGGATCTTGTTGGCGTATACTTTGATAAAGGGTACGGTTATCGCAGGAGCTAACGCCAGTCGATGGATTCAAGTCCCGTTTATTGGCATAACATTCCAAACTTCCACTTTGGCTTCTATCGTTTTACTAGTTTATGTGGCTAAATATTTGTCTAAAAAAAGAGAAGAAGAAGTTAGCTTTCAGGCTTCATTTTTGGAACTTTGGTTGCCTGTTTTTGGAACTTTGGCATTTATTTTACCAGCTAATTTTTCCACGGCTGCGTTGATTTTTTCTATGGTCTTAATGTTGGCTTTCGTGGGGAAATATCCTTTGAAATACATTGGTTTTATTCTTGGAACCGGTATTGTGATGTTAATTTTTTTTGTTTTGTTGTCCAAAGCATTTCCGGACTCTCATTTTTTTAGTAGAGTAGATACTTGGACGAGTAGAATTGAAAATTTCACCTCAAACAAACCTGGGGAAGACGATTACCAAATCGAAAAAGCAAAAATTGCAATAGCCTCCGGTGGGGTTTATGGCTTGGGACCAGGAAAAAGTGTGCAAAAAAACTTTTTACCCCAATCCTCTTCTGATTTTATTTATGCCATTATTGTCGAAGAGTGGGGATTAATAGGCGGCTTAGGTGTTTTGTCAATGTATCTGTTGCTATTCTTTCGATTTATAGTAGCTGCCCATAAAGCCAATACTTTATTTGGGAAATTATTAGTTGTGGCGCTGGGATTTCCAATGATTTTTCAAGCCATGATCAACATGGCAGTGGCGGTCGAATTACTGCCGGTAACGGGACAAACGCTTCCGCTCATAAGTAGTGGAGGAAGTTCAATCTGGATGACCTGCATTGCTTTGGGAATTATAATCAATGTAACCAAAAAAGAAGAGGAAATTGCCGAAGAAATAAAAGACAAAGCAAGAAGAGAATCTGCCCTTCAAAAACTAATCGATAAGCAATTAGAAGAGGAAGATGCTGAAGAAAATGGCACTGAAAAAAACTATTCTATCGAAGATAATACTAAGAATCCGATGGATGCAGTTTTGAATAAATAATTCAGAATAAAAACAAAAAATGGCAAAATACAAATTCATATTAAGCGGCGGCGGTACGGGAGGACATATTTATCCTGCGGTTGCGATTGCCAATGAATTAAAATCTCGTTTTCCGAATGCAGAATTTCTTTTTGTGGGCGCCAAAGATAAAATGGAAATGCAAAAAGTGCCTAAAGCGGGCTATCCTATCATAGGCTTGTGGATTGCTGGATTACAGAGAAAATTGACGTTGCAAAATGTGCTATTTCCGATAAAATTAATAGATAGTCTGTGGAAATCTCGAAAGATAATCAAGCAATTCAAACCTGATGTGGTGATAGGAACTGGCGGCTTTGCTTCAGGACCTTTATTACAAATGGCCAATATGCTGAACATTCCAACGGTGATTCAGGAACAAAATTCCTTTCCAGGAATAACCAATAAATTATTGAGTAAAAAGGCAAATACGATTTGTGTTGCCTATGAAAATTTGGAACGTTTTTTCCCAAAAGAAAAGATGATTTTGACGGGAAATCCTGTTCGTCAGGACATAATACATATCGAAAGTAAAAGAGAAGAAGCGATTGAGTATTTTGATTTAGTTGCCAATAAAAAAACTGTATTGGTTCTTGGCGGAAGCCTTGGCGCCAGAAGAGTGAATCAGTTAATTGAAAAAGAATTAGATCGTATTCTTTCCCAGAATGTTCAGATTATATGGCAATGCGGAAAGTTATATTTTGAAGAGTATAAAAAATACATTTCGGTTGATGTTCAGGTTTTACCTTTTATAGACCGAATGGATTTGGTTTATGCGGCTGCCGATACTATTATTTCTCGGGCTGGAGCATCTTCAGTTTCAGAATTGTGCATCGTGGGGAAACCGGTCATTTTTATTCCTTCTCCAAATGTTGCCGAAGATCACCAAACCAAAAATGCAAAATCAATAGTAGATAAAAAAGGGGCGATAATGCTTAAGGAGTCTGAATTGGATTCGCAATTCAGTCTTGTTTTGGAGTCATTGTTGAAGGATAAAGGAAAACAGGATCAGTTGAGTGAAAATACAAAGCAATTGGCTTTGCCCAATGCGACAAAACAAATAGTGGACGAAATCGTGAAACTAATTAATTAAATGAATTTAAACCAAATACATAACGTTTATTTTATAGGAATCGGAGGGATTGGGATGAGTGCTTTGGCGCGTTATTTCAAAGCCATCGGAAAGAACGTATCTGGTTATGACAAAACCGAAACGGAACTTACCAAAGAGTTGCAACAGCTAGGAATTGCAATTCATTTTGAGGATCGTATCGATTTGATTCCAACCGATTATTATGTTGAAAATACCTTGGTGATTATTACTCCGGCGGTTCCCATTCATCATTCGGAATGGAATTATTTTTTGGAGCGAGATTTCGAAGTAAAGAAACGAGCCGAAGTTCTTGGGATAATTACAAAAGACACCTTCTGCTTTGCCGTGGCGGGTACGCACGGAAAAACAACAACATCAAGTATACTTGGACACATTTTATATGAAAGTGGGGTAGATGTTACCGCTTTTGTTGGCGGAATTGTGGAGAATTACAATTCGAATTTAATAGGAAATGGCAAGACGGTTACCGTTGTTGAGGCCGACGAATTTGATCGTTCCTTCTTGCATTTGTATCCCAACATTGCTTGCGTGACATCCATGGATGCCGATCACTTGGATATTTATGGGGACACTGCTTCCATAGAAGCCTCATTTGTAGAATTTGCAGATAAAGTCACTGACAAAAGCAAGCTGTTTATTCCAAAAGGATTGCCCATCCAAGGCGTAACTTGTGCGGTCAATGAAGACGCTAATTTTACCGCTTTCAATATCAGGATAGTAAATAGTCAGTATGTTTTTGATGTACGAACACCATCTGAAACAATAGTAAATATAGAATTTGGTTTACCAGGAAAACATAACTTGATGAATGCTTTAATGGCATTGGCAATGGCAAAAACTTTCGGCCTCCCAAACGAAGACATTGCCAGTGCCTTGCATTCATTCAAAGGAATAAAACGCCGATTTTCGTACCAAGTCAAAACGGAAAAATTGGTTTATATCGATGATTATGCACACCATCCGACAGAAATAAACGCAGTGCATCAAGCGGTTCGGGAATTGTATCCAGGCCAAAAAGTCTTGGCTATTTTTCAGCCTCATTTATTTAGCCGAACGAAAGATTTTGCCGATGATTTTGCCCAAAGTCTTGCCGCTTTTGATGAAGTGATTTTATTGGATATTTATCCAGCACGTGAATTGCCCATGGAAGGCATTACTTCACAATGGTTATTGAATAAAATCGATAATAGGAATAAAAAATTAGTTTCAAAACAGGAATTAATACCGTCGATTTTGCAAAGCGAGGCGAAGGTTATCGTCACCATCGGAGCAGGGGATATTGGCGAATTAGTATCATTAATTAAAAAAGCATTAAATGAAACTATTTAATTGGACAAATATTCGATTAGTGCTCATGTTTGCATTGGTTGTTTTCTTGTTTTCGTTTACTTCAAGTCAAAACAAGAACAGGAAATTGAGAAAATCGGTTGTGGTTTTTGTAGGAGATAACGCTCCTTTTGTAGATTCAGAAACGGTTAATAAATTGTTAATAGAAAATAAAAAGGACGCGCAAAGTATCGGCAAAGATAAATTAGATTTGAATAAATTAGAAAAAGCTCTAAACGCACAAGAGATGATTGAAAAATCAGATGTGTTTGTGAGTATAGATGGGGTTCTAAAAGCTGTGGTGAAACAAAAAACTCCTGTAGCTAGAGTTTTCGAGGGAGATGATTCTTTCTATATTGATTACGAAGGAAATACAATGCCATTGTCAACTAATTTTACAGCTAGAGTTCCGCTTGTTTCTGGGAAAATAAATAAAAAAAACAGCAAAGATTTAGCCGAATTATTTCGCATAATTCACGATGATGCTTTTTTGAAGAAAAACATCATTGGTGTTCAAATTATGCCAAACGGGAGCTTGTTAATGTCTAATAGGAATTTCAATTACCAAATTGATTTTGGTAGGGCAATAAAAATAAGAGCAAAATTTAACAGTTATAAAGCTTTTTTTCAAAAAGCAGTTTTAGATAGTTCGTTGAATACATATAAAATAGTGGATCTCCGATTTAAGCAACAAGTAGTGTGCACTAAATAATAGATAATGGAAAAAGAAAATATTGCAGTAGGTCTAGACATTGGCACAACCAAAATTGTTGCTATGATAGGCAGGAAAAATGAATATGGAAAACTGGAGATTTTGGGTGTTGGAAAATCCAAAAGCTTAGGTGTGGCAAGAGGTGTTGTCAATAACATCACCCAAACCATTCAGTCTATTCAACAAGCAGTATTGGAAGCCGAGAGTAAATCGGGTTATAAAATAAAAGATGTGGTCGTGGGAATTGCGGGCCAACATATTCGCAGCATTCAGCACAGCGATTACATCATCAGAAACAGTGCCGAAGAAGTAATTGGAGGGAATGACATCCAAATTTTGATTGACCAGGTTAACAAACTGGCGATGTTGCCTGGAGAAGAAATCATTCACGTTTTGCCACAAGAATTCAAAATCGATGGGCAATCTGATATAAAGGAACCAATAGGCATGTATGGCGGAAGATTGGAATCTAGTTTTCATGTAGTGGTGGGACAGGCAGCATCTATCCGAAATTTAGGCAGATGCATCCAAAGTACTGGCATAGAATTATCAGGATTAACATTGGAACCGTTAGCATCAGCCGACGCGGTATTGAGCCAGGAAGAAAAAGAAGCCGGTGTTGCCTTGATTGATATTGGTGGAGGAACAACGGATTTAGCCATTTTTAAAGATGGGATTATTCGACACACCGCCGTGATCCCTTTTGGAGGAAATGTGATTACGGATGACATAAAAGAAGGTTGCTCTATTATCGAAAAGCAAGCGGAATTGTTGAAAGTGAAGTTTGGATCGGCTTGGCCGGGAGAAAATAAAGAGAATGAAATTGTTTCTATTCCAGGACTTAGAGGAAGAGAACCTAAAGAAATATCATTAAAGAATTTGTCAAAAATAATTAATGCCCGTGTGGTAGAAATTATTGAGCAGGTTTTCAATGAAATAAAAGAATACGGGCATGAAGATCCTCGTAAAAAATTGATTGCAGGAATTGTTCTTACCGGAGGTGGAGCGCAATTGAAACACGTCAAACAATTGGTGGAATATATCACTGGAATGGACACCAGGATTGGATATCCAAACGAGCATTTGGCCGGAAATTCTGATGAAGAAATATCAAGCCCGTTATATGCCACAGCCGTGGGATTAGTGATGAACAGTATTGAGAATAAAACACAGAGCGCCGTAAAATTGGATGTGTTTGAAGCTCAGAAGACAACGGCTAAACCACCCGTTTTTCAAAACCCAGAAATGGAAGAGCCTAGAAATGAGATGGAGGAGGAAATGGAAGAGGTCGCAAATAAAGAAAGTTCGACGGAAACTAAAATTAGAAGTTCTTTTTTCGGGGGGTACTTAGACAAGATTAAAGATTTTCTGGATAACGCGGAATAAGAAAAATAAGAAAACAAGAATAATAAATATATAAAAACCCATAAGATGATGAGCAACTCAGAATTTGGAAGTATTTCGTTTGATTTACCAAAAAACCAATCAAATGTAATAAAAGTTATAGGAGTGGGCGGTGGCGGAAGTAACGCCATAAACCACATGTTCAAACAAGGGATCAAAGGCGTGGACTTTATCGTTTGTAATACCGATTCACAAGCCTTGGAAAACAGTGCTGTGCCCAACAAAATTCAGTTGGGCGTGAACTTGACCGAAGGACTTGGAGCGGGAGCCAATCCGGATGTCGGACAGCAGTCCGCCATTGAGAGTATTGCCGACATCGAAAAGATGCTCGACAGCAATACCAAGATGGTTTTCATCACTGCTGGTATGGGTGGAGGAACCGGAACAGGTGCTGCTCCAGTAATTGCACAATTGGCCAAAGAAAGAGACATTCTAACGGTGGGAATTGTGACCTTGCCTTTCTTATTTGAAGGAAAAGTGCGTCATGAACAAGCTCTTTTGGGGATTAATAAACTCCGCAAACAAGTGGATTCATTAATCATTATCAATAACAATAAATTAAGAGAAGTATACGGAAATCTTGGTTTCAAAGCCGGATTTTCGAAAGCAGATGAGGTTTTGGCCACAGCCTCAAGAGGTATTGCCGAAGTAATCACGCACCACTACACTCAAAACATCGATTTAAAAGACGCCAAAACGGTATTGTCTAATAGTGGTACAGCCATTATGGGATCTGCTGTAGCCTCGGGTGAGAACAGAGCCAAAGAGGGAATTATGGCGGCTTTGGATTCTCCTTTATTGAACGATAACAAAATCACTGGTGCCAAAAACGTATTGTTGCTCATCGTTTCTGGTTCAGACGAAATTACAATAGATGAAATAGGGGAAATCAACGATTTCATCCAAACCGAAGCAGGTCACAATGCCAATATCATCATGGGTGTTGGTGAAGATGAATCGCTTGGCGAGGCTATTTCGGTTACTATAATTGCCACAGGATTTGACGTGGAACAACAAAATGAAATTGTAAATACCGAACCGAAGAAGATCATTCACACGCTAGAAGATGAACAAAAAATTGTGCATGATTTAACAAAAACAAT
This sequence comes from Flavobacteriaceae bacterium, assembly GCA_947461915.1. GTDB lineage: Bacteria > Bacteroidota > Bacteroidia > Flavobacteriales > Flavobacteriaceae > Flavobacterium. The sequence goes on along the minus strand of CANHNG010000021.1, from coordinate 2,587 downwards.
GGTTCCTGCCTTTAATTGGGAAAAAGAAACTCCGGTAGCCAATACCACTGAAAGAATTGTTTTCGAATTATTGGAAGATGAGGTTGCAGAGCCAATGCCAGCAACGGCTCCGGCTGTGGTGTCAATAAACAAGGAAGAGTTAGTGGTGATGTCTGAATTTATTAAAAATTTAGATGTGACTTTTGAAATCATATCTCCTATTAGCGATTTAGATTTTGTCGTTACCTCACCCGTGGTGGAGCAAATAAAAGTAGTGGAACCAAAAGTTTTTGAAAGACAGGAACAAGCCACTTTTTCTTTTGACTTGCCTCTTTTTAATACGACTGCTACTCCAGAACCGGTTGCAGAAGTTACCGAAAGCAAAATCTTGTTTGAACTGACTAATGAAACTCGGGATATCAATGTAAACGAAGCAGTACAGTTTGTTCCAATGACTGAATTGACGGATAAAGGAAAAATTATATATACGCTGGAGGAATATACAGAGTCAGAAAGTGCAGTGATGGATTCAAAACCATCAATGACTGCCATTGACGAAATAGTTCCCGAAGAAATGAACATCACCATGAAGCAAATTGATTTAGCTTCAAATAGCTCTTCTACTTACGATGCTATTTCACCGATGGAAATGACCATCGAGGAAACTTTGAAATTCAGGGCGGATGAAAGAAGAAAAAAATTAAAGGAATTCAATTATAAATTCCACAGCAACGTTTCTAGAATTGATGAAATGGAAAAAGAACCTGCGTACAAAAGATTAGGAATTGATCTTTCAACTGCGCAAACCAACCATGCCAATTCGAGAATTTCATTAGGGACCGACAGTAACGATGACTTACAGTTGCGTTCTAATAATTCTTATTTGCATGACAATGTGGACTAATCCTCCAAACCAAAGTTATTAAACACCCAACCCGAAAATTGATTCAATTTTCGGGTTATTTTTTTTATCTTTGCGCTCTTTGCCAGTAGCACTTTTTTCGGGCCAATGGCAAATTTAAAATCACAAATCTAAAATCATAAATACGATATGAGTTTATCCACACAAATCATGGAGGAAATCAAAACCGCCATGAGAGCCAAAGACACCGTTGCATTGGAGGCCTTAAGAGCGATCAAATCCGAAATCCTTTTGGCGCAAACTGCCTCAGGATCCAAAGAGGAAATATCGGCAGCAGACGAGATCAAATTACTTCAAAAATTGGTGAAAACCCGCAAGGATAGCGCCAAAATTTTCACGGAACAAAACCGAATGGATTTGGCAGAGCCTGAACTGGCACAAATCGCTGTCATCGAAAAATTCTTGCCGGCACAATTGAGCGAAGCCGAGGTGGAGGCCATTATTGCAAAAATCATTGCCGAAACAGGCGCCACGGGCATTGCCGCCATGGGAAAAGTGATGGGACTCGCCGCTGCCCAATTGGGTGGTACCGCCGAAGGCAAAACCATTTCGACAATCGTTAAGAAGCTTTTGACATAATATAATTTTAGATTGTAGAGTTTAGATTGCAGATTTAATCTGCAACTCTAAAATCATAAATTTACAATAAAAAGGCTGCGTAGTTCAACTGGATAGAATATCAGATTTCGGCTCTGAGGGTTGGGGGTTCGAACCCCTCCGCGGTCACTTACTAAAAAAACTTCAAGAGGTTCTCTTGAAGTTTTTTTTATGCTTTTCCATAAGGGAAAGACTTTGCTACAAAAAAAGCCACTACTTTCGTAATGGCTAATAAGTTGATAATAATCGCTTTAATTATTTAATAAAAATATTCCACCGTATCTTCATTTTGAGATGATGTTCTAAGTATTGGATAATCAGCTGAATTAAAAGTGTAATTATAATTCGAACCAGTATCTTCGATTACATTATGTTTGAATCCTCCTGAAAAATGTTCTCCCGTATAATACCAATCAAATCCAACAACATTTTTAAATGGACCGTTTTTAGTATCATATTTATAGGTGTAGGTCCGTGCAGGTGAGCTTCCATTAACAACTTCTTGTTTGATTATATGATTATCTAATAAAGTAAAAGTTGTTGTTACTTCTAGTCCATCTTGTATTGTTTGGTTACCAGAATATATTAATTCTGTAATAGTTCCATCTTGATTATATGTATAAATAGTTTTAGATGAATCATTAGCATTAGGGTCAGATTTTATAGCTAATTTAGAAATAATCTTACCCGAAGCATTATAAGTGTAAGTTATCGTGAAGGATAAGCTATTATCTTTATTATAATTATTGAGTTCTGAAATTAAATCTCCTTTATAATAAATAATCGCTTTCCCATCAAAAGCATTATTTTTGTAAAAAGAAACTTGAGAAAATTTATTTCCATTATAAGTATATTCTTCACGGTAAATTTTACCTGATGCATTTGTAGACTTAATGGTTTTGCATAATACAGACGAAGTTGCACTATCATTGCTGCTATCTGAAGAGCAACTTTGTAGTAAAAGAAATGAAATACTTAAAAAGTAAATTATTTTTTTCATAAATATTTTTTTTTATTTTTCGCCTACCCTATAAAGTTTTCGGCTATCCTGTTTAATTATTTACAATATTAATATTCTTATTAATGCTT